>NZ_PQWO01000023.1 GCF_003231495.1 Acaryochloris thomasi RCC1774 | reverse complement strand
TTATGCCGTGGGATTTTCGCAAAGGTATTCGAGCAAAGGTACAGCCGAAGCCAACCCTATCTGTTCCCAAAACTGCTACTCCTTCGCGGTCAGGATGCGATCGCTCTTATCCAGATGTTTGCATTCCCTCAGCTCCGCCTGATCTAGATTGTGGGGATATCAGCTACCGTCGGTTCCGGGTGGTAGGGGCTGACCCCCATCGGTTTGATGGGAATCGGGATGGAGTTGGTTGTGAGAGGTAGTAATGATTATGGGCACTATTTAGCTGATGGCTCGGGTAAAAATATGCGCTCTCTTAAGTTGACAACAGGCCAAAAAATTACTTCTGCTAGTTCTCTTGTAATCTCTTTCCTTGCCATAGCTACCGTCAGTGCATTGGCTCATTCTGGCCGAACCAATGCAAGTGGATGCCACAATAATAGTAAGACAGGGAGTTATCACTGCCACAATTCAGGTACTCCCACTGCACCAAGCTCTCCCAGCAGTCCACGACGATCGACGCCGACTTCCTCGCCCAGTCGAACCACAGCCCCTCGTGTAAGTGAACCGTATCCCAAGTCGGCTAAATTAATCCAAAGCGAAAGTGCATGTATTAATGCTGAATCCGTCAATGTACGCCGCCTGCCGAGCCTTGACTCAAGTGTTGTTCAGACTCTGGATAAGAACCAGTGCATCTTCGCACTGACACAAGAGTTCTCAGTGACAAGTAATTCGTACCGCTGGAGAAAAGTACGGCTGTCTGACGGACGCGAAGGGTATACCGTCACCCAGTTTCTCAATTTACTGTAATTGGGCTTTCATAACGATTCTTTCTGAGTGCGTTTAGATTTGGACTTTGACCGAGCAGCGGCAGCTTGGGACGCTTCCACCCACTGCACGAGCTGTTCTAGATTATCAAAGACCTCACTTGGCAAACGATAGTAAGACATCTGGATGGGTTTGCCTTTTCCGTAGTAGGTGAAAGGTTCTGAGACTGCTTCAATGTAGTCCTCTCGGTTCTGATCATCAACCTTGAAATAGAGGACATCATCGGCAATCAGGGCGATCATCACTCCCTCTACAAATAAGCCATAACCGCCAAACATGAACCGTGCCGTTACCGGCGCAACCTGATTGAGATGGGCAACCGCTTGATCAACAAACGGAGAACGACTGGACATATTCAATCCTCAAAATCAAATTACAGATCTTGTTTACCGCACCACCGGCACATCTTCCCATCTTGTCGTAAACGCCTGCGTCATCCTCTCGCGCTTCATCGCCCACTGTTTGCTGCAGCCCTCGCTAGCGAAAAAGACCGCCCGCCGTCCGTAAATCCGATTGAGCTGATCGATCGCACTCATTAGCGCGATCGCCTTCTCACTATCCCTTTCCTGAAAGAGATGGCCCTGCATTGCATTAGCCTGGGAGATATCCAGCAGCATCACCCCCGCCTTCGCATACCGTCGCCCTTTCCGATAGATTCTCCGTAGTGCTTGCCCTGCTGCATTAATCAGCTTACGAGTGTCAGCCGTGGGTATCGGGAACCTAGCTAATGCAGACTGCGAGTAGTACTCCTCATCGGGATTATGCCTGCCGGTGCGAATAGAAACCTGTATCGCACTGCAGGCCGAGCCTTGCGATCGCAACTTCTCCCCTGCCTTGGTCGCGTGCATGGCCACAGACTGCAGCAGCGGCTCCAGCTCCTCTACTCGCTGCCCGAAGGATCTTGAAGAGATGATTTGCTTCTTGGGCTGAATGTCCTCTAGTCCGATGCACGGAACACCCCGCAGCTCTAGAATTAGGCGCTGCATCACTACGCTGTATTGCCTTCGCATAGAGTCAGGATCGGCATCTCGTAAGTCTTTAGCAGTGTGGATGCCAGTGGCCTGGAGCTTCTTCGACAAGCGCCGTCCTATGCCCCAAATATCCTGCACCTCAATGGAAGCAAGGACATCATCGAGAGAGTCTGCGCTGCCTAGATTGAAGACCTGTCCCGGAATCTTCCGCTGCTTACAAATGCGGTTGGCGATTTTAGCCAGCACTTTTGTAGGTGCGATACCAATACTGACGGGGATGCCGGTATGTCTGTAGGTTGTTGCCGCAATCTCGCGGGCATAGGCATCGAGCGAGAGATGGCAAAATCCAGAGAGATCAAGCCATGCCTCGTCAATCGAATAGACCTCTACGTCGGGGGTGAATTGCCCTAGAACCTCCATTACCCGTGCTGACATATTCCCGTAAAGCGTGTAATTGCTGGAGACAATCACCGCATTGATATCCTCTAGCTGAGCACGAACTTTGAAATAAGGGGCACCCATAGGAATACCAGCGTCTTTAACTTCATTAGATCGACTCACAAGACAGCCATCATTGTTACTCAAACAAGCCAGGGGCCTACGTTTCCAGGCCGGATTGAATACGCGCTCTGCTGAAATGTAAAAGTTGTTGGCGTCCACCAAAGCTATCTGCTGCAAGGGTTTAGACCGTTTTCCTGAAAACACCCCTGACGACCCCCCAGATCTCTAGCTCAGACTCTCGATGGATCCGAATTGGCTGGTACTGGCTATTCTCTGGTCGCAGCTCCAACACTCTGCCTTGCTTGTATAGGCGCTTGACCGTCAGCTCTCCTCCCAGCTCTGCGATAACGATAGAACCATGCGTCGCTTCGACTGCCCGATCGACAACCAGATAGTCCCGGTCGAAGATGCCTGCCTCCACCATCGAATCGCCCGAAACTCGCATGAAGAACGTCGCTGAAGGATGTGCGATCGCAAGTTTGTTGAGGTCGAGATTACACTCAATGTATTGGTCTGCTGGCGAAGGGAATCCAGCCGGTACAAGGGAACCGAGGAGCGGTCGCTCTAGCTCAGAAAGCTCTTTCAGCTCGTGGATAGATTGAACTTGCATACTAAGTGTTCATTGACCGAAAACCTCACTGGCAAACAAGTAGACATACAAAGCTTGCCCACGCAAAAGCTCAAAAATAGATGAACTCGAAGGGTGCTGGTATCTATGTACTGCTCAGAGTACCATAGGTATTCTGAGGATTCCAGTGGTATTGCTTCTTATTGCACCTTTAGTCTCCTGTTGAGGCTAGCTTGGATTGTTTATTGATACCCTGGGAGACTTAACGAGAGCAGAACTATATTGCTTTGAGATGCGATGGTCTCCGATCTGCCTCCCTCTCAGGGAGAAGCTTGCCCTTAAATTTTTTCAAGCGCCTTCTAAGCGATTAAAGCAACAAAGTCCTTCAGCTCTATTCAGTGAAGCTACGGAGTAGAGCACTTCAAACAAGATCTACAGTTCAGTAGTTTCTCTATTTCGGCTGTATAGGTAGTCGCAGTATACGTAAGTTGTGGTTACTAAAAACGCTAACCGGAAAAGAGAATGAAGCTTTTTAAGATCAATCAACTACTTGCCACAGCAGCTATTATCATTTTATCTGCTGCACCTGGGAAGGCTGAACCTCCTAAGTACGGACAAGCTTGCATCACGGGTGAAGATGTCAATGCACGTTGGGCCTTGAAACACGAGAACCCTGCAACATTTATGCAGGGACGCACCTTCGATAGAGCTGATTTACATAAAGCAGTGACATCGTTAGGTGAGTATCAACCGCTAGATCGACCCGTTGAGTATGTTTTTAGTAGAAATGAAGGGGTAGAGATTGTCACTCATCCACTGAACGGTATCAAACGCGGTGGTATCGCTTGGACAATGGTTTCGTATCCAATCCTAAACAGCAGTTCGTATGACGTTGCTTGGGTTGCTAGTAAGTTTCTTCGCAAACCTGACTATGTGAACGTAGAAGAATTGACTGGGCCTGGAGCGATAGGCACTCATACCGCCATTACATGCAGAAACGTAACTACTCACCGCTCATGGTTTTAGGTAAGGCGCGATTGCGATCGCAGTGACGGTGGTAATGCCGTCACTGCAATAGATTCTTATTATTGATTCCGACAATACTGCGCTACTTCTGAATCTTTGTTATCGATCTACACTGCTTATCAATAATAAGAAGGGTGAATCACCACCATTTGGCACTATTCGGGCTGTGACCGTAGGAAGTGCGATCACATCTATCAGATCTCTTGCCTGTTCCTAGACCGATTCTCCTCGAATAACGCATACTCTTCCCGCCGCTCCTGCAATTGTCCGGGCGTTAGCTCTTTCTCCTGCCGTGCTTTGATTCTGTCAAGCAGAAGCTGGTTCAGCTCAATCTGTTCTTGAGTGGTAGAACCAAAGTGTTTCATTGAGGCTAGAAACTCATCGGAAGCTTTAATATTCATCGCTTTTCTCTCCAAGTGTCTGCGGCCATAATTTCCACTGCTGCCCTTCCTGCGATCTCCATTCATCTTCTGAATACTAAGCTGATCGCCTCTCCACCCAATAGTAGAGTGCAACGATCGCAACCATCCCTGCCAGACAACCCCAGGCAGCAAGTGGCATCGGCGGTAGATACCAAGTCTCTGGTACTGCGATCGCATCCCTGGCTTCTTGAGTATAGAGATCCATCAGAGGCTTTCCAAGAGCATCTGAAATTGATTCTGTTCCTCATCACTCAAGAGAAATTCAGGATCGACTTTCCAGTCACCGTAGGCAGCTCGCCTGCCTTCAATAGTTACAGATTCGATGTAGTCGAATGTGCCTGGATCATCTATTAACAAACTGATCTTGTAATCATCAATCGTAAAATCAAATAGATCGCCAGATATGCAGCTCAAGAAAAAAGTATCAAATACTGCCTGGGCGTTCTTCTCTCCAGATATCATTTTTCTCAGGACTTCTGCAACCTCTCTCGGGCCAACCTGACAGTGAGAATGTTGCAGATCTGTATCAGAGTAAAGCGTAGGATCATTGAAATCAGGTCGTTCACTACTAAATTTTTGACTCTTTTGCCATTGAGTTGGTAGTAACGATTTTAGTATTGATTTCATTTGCACGGCTCCTTACAACGGCAACAACAACTGCATCCCCTTCGGCCTTCTGGCATTTTCCGGCAATGGCTCAGGCACCTCTGCCTTCTCCGCGCAATAGCGCTGATAGCTACAGCGATCGCACTGTTCTCCTTCTTGCGGTCTCCATTCATTTTCCTTCTGCAAGCTGACGGCTAGTTTCTCGATCAGCCTTTTTGACTCTTTCCTATGTTCAGGTGTCACCTGATAGGTAACCTTCCTTCCGGTCCGCAGATAAATCAGGCTGAGCTTCTTCAATGCTTGCTGATAAGTTTGCTTGAGCAGTAAATCATAGAGACCCAACTGAATATCAACCGCCTCAGGAGTATCATGAACTCGTAATACCCCACCCGATAAGATCCCTTAATCGCCCTCTCCACCCCCTAACCCTGCGGGTATAGACGGAGCACTGCGAAGAAACTTGGTAGAGCCAGGATCTTTTCCGCTTATTCAGCTTTTTTTAGGGGATAAGCAATTGGGACAGTAAATGTCACTCTGGAAACGCTGGATTTTGATTCTTCAGGAGGATCCTTACAATTCCCTCCGCCATTCAAAACATTGATTCCAAGAGTTTTTACTCCATCCCTATCTCCTGCACTGATCGCAACATCAAAGGTGACAGGAAAAACACTAGTACCATTTTCATCTGTATAGAGAGTTGGTGTAACAACATTGATACCTCCAGAAGATTTTGGGTTGATTCTGATCTGCTCGGTTCTGCGAGATTTTTGTGCCTCTTCAATTCCTTCTGTTATCTGAATAAGTGTTTCAGAAATAAACTGCTTTAAATTCATGAATCAACCTTCTTGATAGATACAACGTTGCCCAATATATTCTAAAACTCGACTATGGTTAGACGACAAGCTGCCGTATAACATTTCATTTTCACTCAATATTTGGCAATCCCTTCGATTCCAAGCAACAATTTCTCACTTATCTGTTTACTGTTCTGCCAGTAGTCTCAACTGCCCCAATCTCTCCCGCCGTTGCATCATATTGAACTTGACCATTTGCGATCGTGGTTCAAATGGCAGACGCGGCAGAGTGCCTTGAGATTACTTCTTCTGTTGTTCTCTGGATCCTGATCAAGATGTGCGCCGTCAAGGGTATACCGCTGGCGGTGCAGCAGTACCTCCACTGCAGGATACTGTGAGCGTTGGATGTAGTCCATCAGGCTCTCGCCAGTCCGACGACAGACTTTACCGCAATTCTCGCACTGCCATCCCGCCTCCTCTTTGATCGACGTTGCGATCGCTTTCCAATCAGCGGGATATCGGTGGCGTTCTAGGGACATGGGTTGAGCTGGTGCTTTTTTAAGTTGCACAGCTAGCACCCTAAAGTTTTACATACGCTATCCCCCGACAACAGCAGCCCGTCCAGCGTTTCCTGCAGCCATGCTCTCGACTCTTCCGGCTGGGGTAAGTCAAAGGTTGTCGCTCGGGGAACTGGGGTGAGCGAGGGTAGGGCTTGGGGTCGCGGTGGTTTAGGGAGACGTGGAAAATCTACGCTAAAAAACAATTATTTCAAAGTACACATAAATCATATTGTGTAATATTCAAATTACACAATATGATTTATCGTTAAATTAGTATAACCCCCTTGGTGAGGGCCTTGGAAGTATGCCAGTCAAAATTCTTGGGTCATGAATTGCTTTGATGGAGTTAATGAATGGATTTAAGCCTGACTAATAAGCCTTCTGAGCTGCCCCTTGCGTTTTCTTTGTTTATATCGACTCTCAGCTTCTTCCTGAACTTTTTTCATGAGTTTTGGATTATCTTTGCAAACGATGTAGAACCCTTCTAGTAAGGTTTCAAGTGTCAAAGGGCTATCTCTACACATTGTGAACAACTCTTCATCAATAGAGGTCTCTAATCTAATGTTCCTTCTGTTTCCAACTTCAGGTAACGTTTTTAATTCCTCTTCCCATGACAAAGTTCGAGTGATCTGATTTTCTTCAGTCGCATTAGGTATTGCACTTGTATTGGATGCAGACTCATGATCTTGTGCAGTAAAAGAGGTATCTCGTGAAACCTTTGGACGGCCTCTCTTCCGACTACCCTTCATTCCGTCTAAGATTTTATTCCCACTCACCGTTTAATACTCCTAATTACGTCTGAAATTACTTCAAAGGGATATTCCAAATCTGGATAACCAAGCTGCTTGAGGGTGGTTTTGCCGCTAATTGCTTGTTTGTACCTCTCTGATTCCCGTATCGTGGGAAATACTGGTGCATCACCATCAAGTTCTTCTTCCATTGCCGAGATACACAGCTGAGACTCATTAGTCCTGTTGTTACCCACCCATCGATCACGAAAAGGAATAACTCCTAAAATCTGAGCAGAAGAAACTTCAATGTCATTCAACTCATCTACTGCACACAATGTTCTCACCATTGAACCAAAACCCTTAACGCTTGATTCACAAGGCATAAGGATATAGTCAGAAGCACCAATGATCGTTTTACAGATCTGAGATCGTTGAGGCGGGGAATCCATGATGCAAATATCATGGCTTTTCAAAGGTTTGAGCCTTTTTCGTAGCATTACTGCACCAGCACCTGAGCTACTTAGCCAATCCTGAACTTGGTCTAATGCATCATCTGCTGGGATCAAGGATAGGTTGGATATTTCCGTTTCATAAACTGCATCCTCAATGTCTACTGTGCCTTTTATGGCTTCGAGAAGTGTTGGTTCATCAGACTCAACAGAATGACCCAAGAAAGTAGTTGCATTTGCTTGTGGATCTGAATCAATGAGCAAGACGTTAGAGCCTTGCTCCGCCAGATATTTTGCCAGCAAAACCGCTACGGTTGTCTTGCCTTGGCCACCACTCAATGACATAGAAGCAATATTAAGCATTTAACTATTGATTAATTGGTGTCATTGCTTTATATCACAAATACAACAAAAAAAAATAATGCAATTGTAAAAATACAATATATATGCTTTGTAAAAATATTATATTACACATTAACATATTCACGTCATAGTCATATTGTGTATAAAGCAAATTACACAATATGACTATGACGTGAATATGTAAAGGTTTATTTGTGTAAATATTTATCTATTTCTAGAATAGATTTAGTCTTATGATGCTGATGCCTGGGTTTTTATGTAATGTTGTTTGAATGATTGCCCAAAAGTCAGAGTAGCTGGATCCGCTAGCTCCCCTCCCACTCTACACTGCAAGTCGCTGAACCCTTGGGCTACTCAAACAAAAATTGGTCAAACTTCTTAGAGTCCAGCTCTGTGTACCTAACCGTATGCTGAATGTTGCGATGCCCCAGCCAGTCTTGAATCTTTCTGAGGTCATACCCCTTGTTTACAAGGTAGTACCCACAGCTATGTCTCAGCATGTGCGGATGCACCTTGATTTCGATCTCTGCTAAATCTACACAGCGCTTCAGCAGCATGGTGACAGCGTGGGGCGATAGGTGCTCAGCTCTCTCTGCCGGAAATAGAAACCGACTCTCTGGATATTCGGATCGCAAATCCACTAACAACTCAATCTCATCCTCCTGCAGTGGATGAGTCGATGGCTTGGATCCCTTCAGCCGCCTCACATAGATTTGCTGGGTGGGAATCATGACGGCTTCCCATTGCAATTGGATCGCTTCCGATACTCTCAGGCCATGCCGGAACATCATCAAAAATAGTGCTTTATCTCGGATCGGGTGCCGTCCTCGTAGCTCTGCAGCATCAATGAGCCGATCCATTTCATCGGGTGTCAGATGCTCCCTGGAGCGATAGTGCTTATTCTGCTTGCGAATGAATTTGGATCCGGTCAAAATCGGCTCAGCTTGTAACTGTTAATAAAATGGTCGTATTTTTAACAGTTTAAGGTGTTTAGGGTACATCGGAACAGAAAACAACACTAAGGCTGCAATGCCCTGACAGTAAGGGATGCAGGCGCTATTTTTAAGGTTTTCTAGAGTGCTAAAAACCTTAAAACATATGCCTAGAGAGGGTTTTAAGGTTTTTACATTTTTATATTCACGTTCAATATCGCTAAAAGCATTGCTACTATTGAGTTACAGGCATATTCTTGTCGCTTGTCGGGGAGGCAGAGGGAATCATCCAAGGAGGGTATTTTGGCGCAGGAGCATACGGGTTCCTACCATTTATGACATTAACAGCGGCTTTAAAAACACTATTAATAAGTATGCTTTATGCTAACTAGGATTCAGTATTTTTCGTCAAAATGTCGATCTATATATTGAAATAGTTGCAACATATAGATCGACCTAAAGAGCTTCATCATCAATGCCTAATAAGCTTCAGTACTGCACTTCAGAAGCTCTCTCTGAGACATTAGAGCTATGACTGAGTAGCAAAAAACATAATAGTGTAATGCTTGATAATAAAGGGTTTTAGCTTTCAAATCTGCGTTATGGCTTTGTATCTGATCACGTTGGCTTGATTTACTTTGAAGATCTGAGAGTACTGTTTGCAAATCAGTATCTTTAAGCCACAAGCATGGGTAGATACGACATTCTTACCGAAGAGTAGGGGGTACAAAGTAGACTTTAAAAAGTTGCTTTTAGTAGAGCGTTTCGCTTCAAGTGATGAATAGAACATCAATAAATCTGTATTAATGGCTAGTATTCCAGAGTAGTTAAGATACTCTGGACCAGCAGACTATGAGTTAAAGCAAAACAAGGACCAAACTCAAACACAATGCCTGAAAACCCTACCTTAAAAGGATTACAGGCCAATTACAGCCTAAAGCAAAAAATACAAAACCTTCTATTGCATAACCAGCAAAGGTTTCAGCGATTCGCACCTTCAAAAAAACACCAAAATTAGCGCTTGTAACCCATGCTGTCAGGGCGTTACAGGCTTAGCGTTGTTTCCTGTACCGATTCACCATAAACCCCTTTAACAACGAATTTACTGGCTTGTGGGGGTATGGCCCCCTGAAGACCCCTCGATTAAGCAAACCTTATCGATAGCAAGCGGCTGAAGCCCTTTAAAGTCGTCAGCATTCCCGCCACTGATAAGATTGGCTGATATCACCCCCGTTTTCCCGAGTCCTACCGCCGATGACCGATGATGCCACCTCTGGTCAAGAGCGTTTTCCGCAGAAGAGCGATCTCATCTCTCTAGGGTAAGCAGGCTATGCCCAACTGATAACCGCTGTCCACCGTGCACTTTCCTGAGTGAGAGGTTGCAATACAGCATGTGATAGCAATATTTGTAAAAAGTTAGTCTATTCGCATTGAGGGAATACTGAATATAATGCTGCCGTTTCATGTTTTTGGACGGCAATTATTTTAGGTTAATAGAACCAATGCCTTTACATAAATTGAATATAGCAGGGAAAAATGTACGTTTACATGGATGTTTGCGATCTCCCGATTTTCGAACGTCTAGGGTTCTTTGCTCTGACCCTTGGGATTTTGTTGCCCTTTGGCTCAAGCGTGCTCATCAAGATGAGGCTTTGTTCTATTGGGAACAGGCCAAGCATTTTTATAATGCTTCCCTTGCGTTGCCAGAGGTGTCAGCTCCACTTACATCGTACTACTGCTTCCTAAACGCAACCAAAGCGCTACTATCTTCTAAGAACTGCATAATTATTGAAAGTCATGGTGTTGGAGGACGAGCTATCGAAGGAAATAAATCACTTAGTAATGAGGTTGTAGACTTTCAAGGAAGTGGAATTTTACCTGCTATGTGCAAGTACTTAGCAGAACCTGATAATGCGGGAAAGAGTTTTACTCTGAAACAAATTTTGTGGCAAATGCCATTTATTCATCGAGCTTATTGCTTGTCTTACAAGGGTACGACCGAACTATTTATTCCACTTACAGAAAACTGCTTTATGAGAAAGGACGGTTCTTATGAGGCTTGGTTTCAAGCACAGGTTCATCCGCGTTATTTAAATGCCCATACGAAACGTATCATAGAACCCGGCTTTGAATTATTTAATCAGCATGGGCATACTCTGATTCGTAGAAAGCGGCGATTTAAATGGTCTGGCAGAGCTATTGAAGATAGCATTTCTAAGTTTATAAGCTATCATAAGCAAATCAGGCGTCGCATCATTCCAATATTTTCTAATGAAAATCGTTGGTATCTAAAAAAGTCAGTTGCGAATCACGATGATCTTTCTAACTCGCAGTTGGTGTTGATCTTTGCTGCAATGCATCGTTTGAGTGAATTAAGCCGCTATGATCCAATTGCCTTGGCGGCTCACTTCAATGTCAACCATAACTGGCTTTTAATGGAATTTATCAGATCTGCCGCAGGTCAATTTGTTTACGGAATTGCTTCTGAAATTACTGGCCTAGAGTTTATACGGCCAGATTCTTTCTGATTTTGAGTGATCTATTTCTCTAATTTATTAGTGGAAAAAGTACCACGAACTTTTCGCTTGTAGCTATGATGACAGTATGGGCAGGAATAACTTTCTAGTTCTTTCCCAACAGGATAAGACATTGGATGTACTACTAGCTTAAATTCCTTCTGGCATCCTTCACAAGTCTCAATGCTCATGGTATTTCAGATCTATTTAACTACAATTAGGGGATGCTATATTGTGCCCATTGTAGAGAGAGTAGCTTACACACTCTACGATAGTAATAATTCATAAAATTGTCCGGTAAGTAGTGATATTAGTTTTTGGGCCTTTTTCCATCTAGCAAAATGCTCCACAGCTATAGCAACTCCATGACCCCCTACGCCAACCACCGAATTCCGCAGCAGTGCGATCGCATGACACCAGAACAGCAGCGGGTGATACTTGATCGGGGCTATGCCGACATACGTCTAATTTTTCTCACAGGATCGCCGAAAGTGTTATCTAGTAGTCTTTTTAAGACTTCAAACTTTGAGATTCAGGCAACTTGTATTCTTGCCTACAGTAGGGGTATAACCGATGTTTGAGGGAGGTAATGAGTTCATCACAACTCTGACAGCGATTTTGTAATTGCTCACGATTATGTCGTAGATGTCCTTGATGTTCCGCAGCCACTGGAGTTAGCGATCCCGCTTCCCATCCAAATTGTGGAGACTTTGATTTTATGACTTGCAACCAGTTCATCATGCTGAAGGACTATTGTCAGCATGATCCCAATCTGAGCAAAATGAAGAGCGTCATCTTAAAATGCGCCCCGCATTGAAAATGGCTAGTAGTGCAACACCCACATCAGCAAAGACGGCCTCCCAAAGTGTGGCAACGCCAATGGCTCCTAGGCCGATGAATATAGCTTTTACCGTCATCGCAAGGATGATGTTCTGCCAGACAATCCGTAGAGTGTGTTGGGAGATCGCAATGGCTTCTGCCACTTTGGACGGTGCATCAGTCATAATCACCACATCAGCGGTTTCAATCGCCGCGTCTGAGCCGAGTCCCCCCATTGCCATCCCTACATCTGCTCTGGCAATCACAGGAGCATCGTTAATACCATCCCCAACAAAGGCCACTTTGTCTTTCGTTGAACTGGCCCGATCTAATAATTCCTCTAGTGCCTCGACTTTATCTTCGGGTAACAGTTCGGCTCGATATTGGTCAAGACCAAGGGTTTTGGCAATGCGATCAGCTACCGCTTGGTTATCACCTGTAAGCATGACCGTTTGAATACCCTGCGAATGTAAGGCTTGAATCGCGGCCACTGCGTCTTCTTTCAATTCATCCTCGATGATGATGCGCCCAGTATATTCACCGTCTACAGCCAGATGGGTAACAGTTCCTTCTACGGTGCAAACCTCATGGGGAATGCTTTCTCGATGCAGCAGTCGATCATTCCCTGCCAGAACGGTACGCTTCTCTATTCGGGCACGAATGCCGTGCCCCGCAATCTCTTCGTACTCCTGAACACCTGATTCATCTACGGATTTGCCATGTGCCAGTCGAATTGACTGCGCGACGGGATGATTAGATTGAGACTCAACTTGAGCCGCCAGTTCCAGTAGTTGTGGTTGGGTGAACCCATTCTCAGAGATCACGTCTGTGACGCGAAAGTTACCCTGGGTTAGGGTGCCAGTTTTATCAAAGACGACAGTTTTCACCTGGGCCAGCGCATCTAGGAAGACGGAGCCTTTAACGAGAATGCCGCGTCTGGCGGCTCCTCCCACGCCCCCGAAGTAGCCCAGCGGAATACTAATCACCAAACCGCAGGGACAAGAAATCACCAGCAGCACCAAAGCGCGATAGGTCCATTCGGCCTGGGATGCTCCGGCAATAAGGAGCGGCGGCAAAATTGCCACTGCTAGAGATAGGAATACAACGACAGGGGTGTAGTACCGGGCAAAGCGGGTGATAAATTTTTCGGTATCGGCCTTCTTACTGCTGGCGTTTTCCACCAGTTCTAAAATTCTGGAGATTGAGGATTCTGCAAAGGGTTTGGTGACGCGCACCGTCAGCACTCCCGACTGGTTAATCATGCCGGAAAGGACAGTTTCACCTGGAACAACAGTGCGAGGGACCGACTCCCCTGTGAGGGCAGAGGTATCGAGTTGGGATTGCCCCTCCAGGATTTCACCATCTAATGGAACTTTCTCACCGGGGCGAACCAGAATTAGATCACCCATGTTAACGGACTCAGGATCGACCTCACGAATCTGATCGCCCACTTTGAGATTGGCGGTGTCGGGTCGCACCTCCAGTAGGGCTTTGATGGAGCGGCGCGATCGCCCCACCGAATAATCCTGAAACAGCTCTCCGACCTGGAAGAACAACATCACAGCCACGGCTTCGGGCACCTCGTGAATCGCGATCGCACCCAGCGTGGCGATCGTCATCAGGAAATTTTCATCAAGTATGCGTCCCCGCAAGATATTGCGGCCTGCCGCTGTCAACACGCTCCAGCCGCTGACTAGGTATGCAGGTATTAAGACGGCGTATTCAGCAATGGCAAAGGGAGTGTTATGCAGTGGCTCATTGAAGAGAAGGCCGACAAGGAAGAGGAAGGCTGCGATCACAACTGGTGTCAGCTCTTTACGGAGACTAAATTCACCTGAGCCGTGGTCATGGCTATGATCGTGACCGCTGCCGCAGCAATTTTTACGGGCGTGGGATTCTGACATTTAGAAAAACCTGCCAAGAGTATTATCTGAATATCTGAAAGACTATTCAGATAATACATCATAAAAATATTCTTATCCACTGAATCTGATCAGAGTTATAAGCTCAATCAGTCAGCTTTTCATTGTTGGACTGGAACTAGCTGAAGACGTCACCCCCCTGATAGAGGTCGGTTTAATTCAGAAAAACCTTCACTCGTCCAGGTGATCGGCTACTTCTCGATATACTGTCATGATGTGGTCATCAGCGAGGCTGTAGCAGACATTTCGACCTTGGCGTCGGTATTTGACCAGGCGTTGTGATCGCAACACACGCAACTGATGAGACACTGCCGATTCACCCATTTTTACAGCAGCAGCTAAGTCACAGACGCACAGCTCCTGTTGGGCCAGCGCCGATAGGAGCTTCAACCGATGGGGATCAGAGAGGGCACTAAAAAAGTCAGCCATCCGCTGAGCCTTTTCAGTTTCGATAACGTCTGATTGCACCTGGCGAACATTGTCCAGATGTACCAATGATTCATCGCAGCTAGGAGCATCAGAAGATGGGGGAGATTGTCGTTTCAGGGGGCTAGAGTCAGCCATTGCAAATGAATTTGAGGATCGGCATTAGCTTCTATGATACTGATAATCATTGCCGATTGAATGCCTGTTCAGATGTCCTTGTGAGTGCCTAAGACAGCGGCACAAGGTTCTGTTGCTCTACCTCTTGAATGAACATCAATGTTTTCTGATAGTTCGCTTCATCTCCCTGCTGCTCAAACAGTTGTGCGGCCTGCTGCAAATCCGCCATGCCCGCTTGGCTATCTCCAGTTCGAGCGCGGAGTATTCCTCGATGACCATAAGCCTCTGCTAACTCGGGTTCTAGCTTAATCGCCTCGGTGTAATCTGCGATCGCACCTTCAATATCTTCCATTGCCGTGAGGACATTGCCGCGATTGTAGTAAGCATTGGCATAGTCGGGCTGCAACTTAATTGCCTGCTGTAAATCATCGAGAGCGAGTTTCAAGTTGCCGAGTCTGGTGCTATACAGAATCGCTCGGAAGTTATACGCCTGGGCATAGTTGGGATCAACCTCAATGGCCCGACTGAGATCTGACATGGCCCCGTCAAGGTCGCCTACGTCACTGCGGGCTTCGCCTCGGTTGTAGAGCAATACTGCGTTTGTGGGTTCAATTTTTAAGGCTTGGTTAAAGTCGGCGATCGCTTGCGGGTAATTTTGCAGATCGTGATAGGCCAGCCCCCGAGCTAAGTAGATCTCTGTGAGGCGGGGATTGGCTTGCAAGGCTTGATTGTAGGTTGCGATCGCGCCCCGAAAATCACCCTGTTTTGCTTGCTCCTGTCCCTGCTTTAGCAAGCTCTCGGCAGAGGATGAAGGGGCAGCCGCAACGAATGATGACCGTCCTGAAATCGCTGGTGCCGTACCTGTATACAGGATAAGACTGCCCAATATAGCTGCTTGCACAATAGAGTTCATAGGTCCGATAGCCGACGACGACTTTTGATTTCACCCTCACACTTTTAAGATAGCCGACCGATCACCGAATTCCTCGCAGATCGCTCTTAGAGGCAGACTGAATGGGGGGTCAGAGCTTGGCACTGAGATGGAACCGCGTTTCTAGTCACCTTTTGAGCGGTCAGGTGACTGCAGCTCCTGAAGGAGTTCTTGGGCTGATTCAAAGTCCGGTGTGATGTCCAAGGCCGCTTGGACTTCCTTTAGTGCTGCTTCCGGGTTATCCTCGCGCTTGAAAATAATGGCGAGGTTGTAGTGGGCCAGCGTGTGGTTGCTTGCCGGAGATTCTTCTCGGTCAGGGAGCGTCAAAACTTGACGAAAAACCTTGCTGGCTTCGTCTAACCGCCGCCCCTCAATCCAGGCTAGACCTAAGTTGATATAGGGCAAGTCATATTTAGGGCTAATCCGAATCGCATTTCGGTAGGCTAAAATCGCTTCTCTGAGGCGGAACTGTTGATGAAGGCTCAGTCCCAGGTAATAGTAGGCTTCTGCCGAATCAGGGCGTTGGGCGATCGCTTGCTGCAACATTGTCTCTGCATCGGTGTAGCGTCCTTCCTCAATGGCAGTCTGAGCCTGCTGCAGAAAGGAAGTATCACTCTGTTGGGCCAGCACCGAGAGACTTGGTTGCCAAACACAGAGAAACAGAGCTGCAGGAGCCACATGCATCAATCTCTTGAGTGATATCATCAGCACTCCTGCTTTTCAATATTGAGGGGATTCTTTGCTTTAACGGCGACGGCGTGATCTCAACGCCACTGCACCGACACTCCCCGAAACGCAAGCAGCCCCAATCACCAGTAGCTGTGGAGGAATGCTAGGTAAATGAGAAGAGGCATCACTCAGTTCACCATAGGTGATGCTGCCTCCTGTGGACATCACGGGCACCGTCCAGCTATCCCAGTGGCTCCCCTCACCGATATCAACGGTCCACTCTCCTGGTTTAGACTGATCAGGCTGAAATTCAAACTCGCCCTCTTCATTTGCCTGCATTACACGCCAGGGTTTTTCTTGATCGTCAGGGGCATAAATGGTCACTTTGGCATTGGGGTAGGGTTCACCGGAGCTGAATTTAGCGGTGAATTTAATGGCTGAACGGCTAACACTGCCCGTTACTCCATCAGGAGCAATTGGAGTGGGCAAGAGGTAGTCTGTCTCAATGACGTGGGCTAGCGTTTTGCCTGAGATTCCAAGAACGGCTAGCAAGGTTAAAGGAAGGAATAGCTTAGCTTTCATATTGCAATTCTCCTGTGCTTTGGGAAGCGGTAGGCAACTTCTAGCATATTCTGACGGTTAAATCTACGGCGATCGCAACTCTTCTGCTCGTTACATTTTGTTTGAGGTGTCGAACCTATTGTATTTGACTCTCTAGTTAGGTAGAGAGTCTATCCTAGATGTAAACACTCCGCGAAAGTGCTGCGGGGAAAAAGACACTATACATTGATAATTTGAAATGGCAAGCAATCTTTTAAAGCAACCTTGGCTGCGCTTTGGGGCTGCGATTCTGGTCGCAGGTGGCGTTGGCATCGGCGTTTACAGCATGGTTGCACCTACTGATGTTCAGCATCAAGCGATCGCAGACACCCTCCCCCCTGAAGCACGTCAAATCACGGCCTACCGCAGCCCCACCTGTGGCTGTTGTGGAGAATGGGTCAAACACATGCAGGCTCAGGGGTTCCAGGTTGAGGACAATATTGTCGAGGATATGGACGGTGTGAAGCGGGAGCATAATGTCCCTGAAGATCTTGCCTCCTGTCATACTGCAGTCGCAAATAGCTACGTGATCGAAGGTCACATTCCTGCGGCTGACGTGAAGCGACTGCTAACTGAGAAGCCTGATGTGGTGGGCATTGCTGTTCCTGGAATGCCGATTGGATCGCCGGGGATGGAATCGGGGAATGTCAAAGAACCCTACACGGTTTTTTCCTTTGATCGGGCCGGACAAACCACAGCATTTGCAGAACATAACTCCTAAACCCGAACAGCATTCTGATCGCTAGCTGCGGGTCTCTAGATACGCTGCTGTTCGTGATCACGTCCAGTCTTCGATGGACAAGCCTGTAATCTGGCTGAAATCACGACTGTTTCGGGTTAGCAAGATTGCCCCCTGGACAGAGGCGATTGCTGCAATTTTCAGATCCATCGATCCTAACCTAGGATATTGCTGTTTGAGGTGATGAAATTTCTGTGCCGCAGCTTCATCAAACTCAAGGACTGGAATAGTGCAATAGTTTGCCAATTGGCGCTTAAGCTGGTTGTATCCATTCACTTGCTGCTCAATCGTCTTTGCTTTGGCAAGGTAACTCAGCCAACCTCGCATCTGCTCTTCATAGCTGATAATTGTCGTCGTTACTTCTGAGGGGTTGATGGTTGCTAATTGCTGAAATAGCCGTTGTGCTGAGGTGCCTCCCCGATCTAGAACGCTCAGGTGATTGGTATCGAGGATGTACATCAACTGGCAGGTGATTCACTAGAGCCTGGTCGCAGGGACTTTCGGTACTCCTGCCCTAAGTGCATCGCTTCGTCATAGGCTGGATTGTTGGCGAAGGTTCCGGTGATTTTCTCCCACCAGGGTCTTGAAGAGGCACTATCTTCTACCTTCGTTTTGAGACGGGCGACTTCAGCTTCTAAGAGGGCAACTCTCTCTTCTATCTGATCTGGCATTGGCGCTTGATCTCAACTCATCTGAACTTGATCGTAAGTTACTACTCGACATTTCGCATACAAGCATCAACCGACAAAAATCCGAAGGACTTCCTCAATTACGAGGAATGGAACTTGTAGCGCTAGATGATTCCATTCTGAGCTGAGATCGCGATAAACCCTTCATTAACATCACGGCATCATCTACAAACGTATAGACAATCGGCACCACAATTAACGTCAATAGGGTTGAAATCACCAGCCCGCCCAGAATCACTGTGGCAATAGAAGAATAGGCATCCGAGCCAATTTCAGGGAAGAAGGCTAGCCGCACGACAACAATCAGCGTGGTCAAGGTGGTCATCACGATCGCTTTTAACCGCACGGGTCCAGCCTGGGCGATCGCCGCTGCCCGAGGTAACCCCTCCTGTCGCTTTGTGATAATTAGCTCTAGAAGCAAAATCGCCGCTGATAAAGACAGACCCGAGAGAATGATAATCCCCAGAATGGAAACAGTGGATAGCGTTTGATTCGCGAGGATTAGTCCACCAAAGACCCCCACCAACTGCAGCGGCACCGACAGCATCATCACCAAGGGGTGAATAAAAGAGTTGAACTGAATCACCAAGATGATGTAAATCAGCACTAGGGAAACGGCTAGCCCATTGAGCAAGCGTCCGAACTCGATCATCATGTCAGTCATATCGCCCATGGAGTCAATGCCATAGCCCGGTGGTATCTCTAGCTCAGCTCCGGCCCGCATTGCGATCGCCATGCTCAAGTCCATCGAAGCGGGTCCATTCCGGCGATAGTAACCATTCACATAGACAACCCGCTTACCATCGATATGTTCGATTAGCGTCGGCCCTTGTCGATAGTCAAGTTGCACCAGTGAATTAAGCGGTACCTGCCCACCGTTGGGAGTTGTCAGATAGGTGCTCTCTAGGTCAGCCGTCGTGCCCCGATCTGCTTCGTCATAGCGCACTAAAATCGAGTTTTGCCGAAGATTGGGACGGTTGTAGGAGCGCTGGGTCAGACCACCATTGAGTGCAAACCGGGATTGGGTGGCGATCGCTTCTACACTGAGACCCAACTCCTGGGCGCGGCGGCGATCAATATTGAGCCTTAACTCTGGCTGGGTCATGGCTGAGCTGGTTTGGGCCATCATCAGCCCCGGCGTATCCTCGGCAATCTGCAGCACATCGTTCGCCAGTTTGTGAAGAATGTCTAGATCATCACCATAGACGGCAAGTTGAATCGGTGCTGCAGAGGTGGCCATCACATCGACGCCCATTTCCTTTAGCGCCAGCCGTCGGATGCCGGGAATGGTTGCCAGGGCTTCGGTGTGAACTGTGTCCATGACCTGCCAGATGTCGCGATCTCGATCCAGCTTCAGGGTGACGGTCAGCGAGGCGGTATAGGCGTTCCCCATACTGTAGCCGGTGAAATAGGTGCTGTTGCGGGTCAGCTCATACCCCACTTGAGAGGAGACCTTTTCCACCTCTGGCTGTTGTAGCAATAGTGTTTCGAGCTGAGCGGTACTGGCATCAGTTTTAGCAAAGGAACTGCCTGCTTCCATTTCTAAGGTGACCATGAACTGACCAGAATCCCCTAGCGGCATCATTTCCTGGGGAACTAGGGGGTAAAGTGCGATCGCCAACACCATTGTTGAACCCAGGACTGCCAAGGCCAGTTCCCGATTGCGGAGCGAAAGCCGGAGGAGCCAACTATAACCCCGCACGAGTTGTTGAAAACCATAATTAACTGGGGTCAGCAGTTTTTGCAGCCAAGTTCGACCGGATTGGGGTCGGGAGCGATAGAACACCACCGCCAGCAGCGGCACCAGCGTCACTGACACCAGAACTGAAGCTACGAAAGCAAAAACCATCGGCCACACCAGGCCCACAAACATTAGTCCGGTTAGCCCGCCCGATAGTATGGTGGGTAGCAGTGCTGCCACCATGACACAACTAGCGGCCACACTAGCCAAAAAGACTTCCCCCGTCCCTTTGATCGCGGCCTGCAGCGGGCGCAACCCCTGGCGCAATTTTTGCTCAATGGCGTCAATCACAATGATGGAATCATCCACGAGCTTACCAATGGCCATCGTCATGCCAATCAACGTCGAAGAGTTGAGGGACATGTGCATGGGGCCAAAAGGCAGCGTTGAAAGGGCCAGCGAGGTCGGAATGGAAATCATAATCAGCGCGGTAGCGCGGAAGTCTTCGAGGAAGATTAAGATAATGCCCCCGGCCAACAGGACACTGATTAGCAACTCCTTAAACGTGCTCTGCACAATAATATTGACTAAAAAGGAGTTATCGTAAGCTTCTTGAAATTCCAGCCCTGGGTATTCCTGCTGGATTTTCTCTAGCTCGGCCCGTACCCGCTTAATCACCGCTGGAGAGCTAGAATCCGGCTTTTGAATAATATTCACCGCTAGGGCCGCTTGGCCGTTGTAGCGATACCCACTGCGACGCTCTTCAAAGGTATCTTGCACCGTGGCCACATCCCGCAGATACACCACTTGGCCCTGACGCTCTAGCAATGGATAGGTCAGCAATGCCTCCGCGTTTTGGACCCGCTCATCAGTCCGCACCAGAATTTCGGCATCTCCCCGCGTCAGAATGCCAGAGCCTTGACTCAAATTATTGCGATCTAAGGCATCGCGCACCTGAACAATCGAAAGACCATAGGCCCCCAATTTTTGGCGATCCACAATCACCTGGAGCTGCCGTCGATAGCCCCCCAGAATCGACACCGCCTGCACCTGGTCCAGCTTGGTGAGCCGATCCACCAGGGTATTATCGGCAAACTCCCGCAGTCGCACTGGATCCCACTGGTCCCCTGTCAGCGCCAGGGTCAATACAGGTCGGTTGAGGGGATCAATAGGCAGCACCCAGTAGGAGCGGGCATTTAAACCCTGTAGTTCTGTATCCCCCTCCGCCGCCTTCATCAGGCTTTGAACGGACTGGACTGCCTTGTCGATGCTGCCGCCCCAGCCAAACTGCACCGTCACCAAAGATAGATTCTGCTGGGAGGTCGAGCGGACAAAACGCACATCTTCCAGGACCGTCATCCGCTGCTCTAGGGGCTTGGTGATATAGGCTTCCACCTCTTCGGGGGCGGTGCCGGGAGCTTGGGTAATAACGGCCACCAGGGGGCTTTCGACATAGGGCATCATCCGTACCGGCAGACCCAGCAAGACCAGCAGAGACAGGATCAAGACGCCAATATAGAGCGCCGCCACAATCACCGGATGCTTGATCGACCAGCGGGTGAGGAATTCTTTCACGGTGCTTACTTCACATTGAAGGCTAGGGTTGCGGGTTCAGCATCTTTAGCCTTAACCTCCATGGTCCAGGAACCCGCCATGCCAAAGTTAGTTTTAATTTTGAACTGTTTGGCTTCGTCACCGGGTTCAATGATCGCCAGAGATGTCATATCTGCTTCGCCTGCCATGGGCATTGAGACATCAGCGGAAACGTCCTCTGGCGTAAGATTTTCCTGCTCGATATGAACCACAATTTCGGCGTCGCCCATCGGTAACTCGCCAGATTCAGGACTCACCAGATGAATATCCTCAGACGCCTTGACTGGATTCGTGCCTGACCTTTCGCTATGGTCTTGACTGTCTCTGTTGCTCTCAGCGTTTGCCTCTGTTTGTGCGATGGGTGCGCTTGAGCCGTTCGATGATGATTGGGTCGCTTGCTCATTGGAGTTAGCACCACAGGCAACGAGCAGGGTACTCACGACAGCGATCGCCAAAAAAGTTTTTTTCATATTAGTCCTCACAGTCAGTAATAGATTTAGATCAAGTTCGATCTCTCGAAAGGCATCCTATTGTGCCGTTAGCTTAAACTGAGCGCGGCCTTTGTGGTCTGAGTCCTTGACCTGGGCTTTGACTATCCAGTCGCCTTTCATGCCAAAGTGAGTCTTGACTCGGAACCGACCGGGTTCCGGCAGGGGTTTCAGATCGACCATGGTGGTCATGGGAGCCATATTTTTCATCGGCATGGTCACATCCACCGCTAACTGGTCTACGGCCAAGGGCGACTTGGACGCCGGATCGCTCACCTGCAGAGTCAACTCGGCGGTCCCCATCTTCACGGTTTTGGGATCAGGACTGATCAATTGAATCGCCACCGTGCCTGCTGCCGGAGCCGAGAGGGACGCGACGGGTTCGCCAGCGGTATTGACCATCGCCACCTTAGTGCCGTCTGACAAGCGGGAGAAGCCTGTGGTAATAACGCGATCGCCTGCCCTCAAACCCTGGGTAATTTCTACGCGATCGCCACTCACTAAGCCCCGTTTCACTAAACGACGCTCAGCAATAGCTGCGTCATCACTGCCCTGCACCACCCACGCTGCAGACTGTCCCTGATACTGATGCAAGGCCATCTGAGGCACCGATAGGGTTGCGGGTTTACTGGTTTTGATAATCTGCATCTCTAGAAACTGCCCCGACAGGAGCTGATCTTGGGGATTATTCACCACCGCCTCTACAGTGACCGTGCGTGTTTGGGGATCGGCGTTGGGGAAAATGCTGGTGATTTCGCCAGTAATGGGTGGCGTCTCGGTGCCCGGAATCTTAGCTTTGACGCGGGTGCCTTTGCCAATCCCCACCGCATCGGCCTGAGCGACATTGGCCCGCAGCCGCACCCGGCGATAGTCGCCGATTTTGAGAATTCCTATCCCTGGCTGCACCACAACGCCGGGATCAGCCATGCGGGACTGGACAATACCGCTGATGGGGGCGGTAATCACAGTGTATCGAGCCATCACTACGGCGGTATTGGCCTTCGCTTGAGATTGGCTAATCATGGCCCGATCTCGCCCCAGCTCTGCCCGCATACGCCCCAGCTTGGTTCTGGCCCCTGAGATTGCAGCTTCCTTGGCTGCCACCTCGGCAGCGATCGCATCATAGTCATTTTGAGCTAAGGCTCCACCAGCTACTAAATCCTTAAAGCGCTTGGCCTTGAGCTTCATATAATCGAGTTCAGCAACCAGGCGATCAATCTCGCGCTGTTGCTCTGTCACCTGAATTTCGTTGGCGGCAAGTACCTCTTGCATCACATTCCGCTCGGCCCGCGCTTCGTCTAACTCCGTTCGCCGTTCTAAGGCATCGAGCTGAGCAATGAGCTGGCCCTTTTGGACGCGATCTCCTGGATAAATGGAATAGTCTCTGAGCTGTCCGGCGATCCGGGGATAAACAGTAACTTCTAGGTAGGGATACACTGACCCCGTGTATTGAACTGTTTCTTGCACCAAACGCGGACGAATCTCTTCCACCTGGACGGGCACTGCGTTGAATGTCCCCTCTACCGCCATCATATCCTCCATGGACATACCGCTATGATCCATGGAACCTTCGTCCATCGCTCCGTGATCCATCCCCATATTTGCCATCCCACCGAAGTGTTTGACGACAAACCAAATGCCACCGGAGAGAATGATAAAAATGCCCAGCGCCAATACGCTTCTAAATGGACGAAAGCCAGGGAGATGAACTGAGGATGTGCTCGGGGAATCACTGCTCTCATCCTCGACTTCTCGGGTCTCCTCGACTTCAATAGGTGAAGAGACTAATTCATCCGGTTTGGATTTGACGCTATCTTGGGTCATTATTGCATTACTAAAATGAGAAAATGCTTCCTCAGTCAAGCCTATCGACCAATTGTGAAATCAGTATGAGAAGGAAGCCAAGAATGCTAAAAGTTGTGAGATGACCCGGTTGAGTCATCGTCGATGTGGTCTGTAAGCTGAAGAAAAATAGCTGCCAAGGTAGACCAGCTTTTCATAATATGCACAGCCTTAACCCTTAACCCAACTTGAGAGTCAAGCCTCAGATATTCATTTGCTTGAGCCGTAAACTTTACCCTTGCCCGACCCCTGCCTGGATCAGAGACTCGCGGGAAATGGGTTGCTGATTTTGGCAGCAGTCTGCCAACTTGCCATCCACCACCACTGCCGGAACCCGATGAATGCCATACTGAGCAGCTTGCTCACGACCTTGGGTGGCATCGTCTGCACCCAAATGCCAAATCTGGATCTCACAGGCTGGGCAGGCTAACTCCTGGACGAGCTGGACCGTAGGATGGCAAAGAGGACAATCCGCCGTGAACACTTCAATTAAACGCTGAGTCATTATTTAACTCTCCAGAATTGTTTACACAGCCTAAGCCCTGTAGCTAGCTGGAGAGTCAAGAACTGGGAGTGAGACCATCACAATCTTTTGAATTTCTCTAGCAATAACGCTCGGAGGCAGACAGATTTCACCGCTTGGGGGGAAGGCTAATCCTTGACTCTCAAGCCGACTTGAGAGTTTAGTTTAGAACTAATTCACGCACCACAAGAGAAGTTAGGATGAGCCAGATCGCAACAGCCCCAGCGGTACCGCCCACCCATCCACCGTTGAAGATTGGCGAATTAGCAACTCGTACTGGAGTGGCCGTCGCCACGATAACACGTTCAGCATCAGCAAAATCCACGCCATGCTTTTAGATTGGTTTGCCGCTTAGGTTCGTGTCAAACGAATCACATTATGCATATGATTATGCCTGTTTTGGCGTTCAACAGTTCATATTAGCTTTTTAAGTAAGGCTTTAAACGAAATGAATGTCATCCTGATTTCATAATTATGTGCCGTAATAGAGGTATACCTAATCGTTGCACCATGACTGAGGCTAAGGTTCGAGAGCAGTATGACCAGGTAGCCAGTCAGTATGACTGGCGTTGGCGGAGCTACACGGCTCAAACCCTCGATTTCTTGCAAGCATGTGCAAAGATTTCATCCTCGGCGAATGTCCTGGATGTGGGTTGTGGCACAGGTGAATTTGAGCAGCGATTGGTAAAGGAACACCCGGATCAGCACGTAGTCGGGGTTGATCTATCTGAGAATATGCTGGAGATCGCCCAAAAGAAATTTTCTTCCCATTCCAATGTTCAATTTCAACATGCCTCAGTCTTAGCCCTTCCTTTCCCTAAGCAGACGTTTGATGTTGTTGTGTCTGCCAATGCCTTTCACTACTTCGACCAACCTCTAGCGGCCCTGGCAGAAGTAAAGCGGGTTCTTAAACCCCAAGGACAGTTGATTATTTTAGATTGGTGCCGCGATTTTTTGCTCTGTAAGGTTTGTGATGCAGTGTTGAAAATTTTCGACTCAGCCCACCAGCAATGCTATACCCAAGCTGAATTTCATCAATTACTGGCATCGGCTCAATTTGAGATTAGCCAAACCACAAAAGATCGCTTCGGCCTGATCTGGGGACTGATGGCGGCAGTGGCAACTCCCAAGCAGCTTTAAGTTTTACTCAGTTCGTAACTCTAAGCATTTTAGTTTCGTAGTCCAGGTAGACATATGCAATCGCTCAACCGCAGACAATTTTTGGTTCTCAGTGCCAGTAGTGCAGGTGCCGTGTTGCTCTCGCAGTGCAGTCGCGGCCAAACTCAAACGGTACCCAAAGCACCCCTCAGTTTGCCAAAGCTGTACACCAGCAAAGATGGCTTGTTAGACCTAGAGTTGGAGGCCAGCTATCGTCAAGTTAACCTGGATGGGAAACCCACTAACTTACTGAGCTACAACGGCCAAGTTCCCGGTCCCCGGCTAGAAGCAAAGCCTGGAGATATAGTTCGGATTCGCTTCAAAAACAACCTGAGCGATCCGACCAACATTCACTATCACGGACTGCATATTCCACCTACGGGGAATGCAGACGACGTTTTCCGTCGCATTGATAGCGGGGAAAGCGCCCTCTATGAATTTTCGATTCCCCAGCAACATCCGGGAGGAATTGCTTACTATCATCCTCACCTGCACGGTTATGTTGCTGATCAGATCCTGGGTGGGTTAGGTGGCATGTTCATCGTCCGAGGGGCGCTAGATGAGATTCCCGAAATTCAGGCGGCAGAACAAACGTTTCTGTTTTTGAAAGATTTTGTAGTCGAGCAAAGACAGCCAATGATGGGGCGAATGGCAGGACGTGAGGGCGATCTGGTGACGGTGAACGGGCAGGTGAACCCTTCGTTTTCAATCCCCGCTGGTGGACTGGCGCGGCTGAGGCTAGTGAATGCCTCGAATGCTCGGTTCTATCGTTTGGCTCTAGAAAAGCATCCCCTATACCTGATTGCCACTGACGGCCATCCTTTATCGACACCAGTAGAGATACAGGAACTGCTTTTGTCGCCAGGGGAACGGGCCGAAGTGCTGGTGCAGGGTGATCAGGAAGCGGGCCAATACCGTCTCTTGAATCTACCCTACAGTCGAGGCCAGATGGGGATGATGGGGGGTGGCATGATGAGGCGAGATCGCGGAGGCCCAGGCATGATGGGCCGCGGTCGAATGGGACCAGGCATGATGGAGGGTAATGATCAGGACTCACCTCAAACCTTGGCGACACTGGCTTATACCGGCCAAGTGGAGCCTCAATCCATACCTCAACAATTGATTGAGGTTGAGACGCTACCGGAGCCACAAACCGTACGCCAGTTTGAGCTTGATCATGGCATGGTGCCTGGACAGGGCATGGTGTTTTTAATTAACGGCAAGTCCTTCGATCACCAACGTATTGACACTCAGGTATCTCTCGACACCGTCGAGGATTGGGAAGTTAGCAATACAGGGGTGATGGATCATCCGTTTCATCTACACACCAATCCGTTTCAAGTGATTGCTCGAAACGGCCAGCCAGTTCCTTATCAAGCCTGGAAAGACACGGTGTTAATTCCGACAGGTGAGACGGTTCGGATTCGGATTCCTTTCCGAGATTTTCCTGGGAAGACGGTCTACCACTGCCATATTCTCGACCATGAAGAGCTGGGAATGATGGGAACTATTGAGATGAAGGCATGAGGCCAGTATTGAGTGACTAAACGGAGAAGTCACAGACAATCTAGGCGATGGCGGGTTCTATTCAGCCGACCCAATGCGATCTCACTTCTGGTGCTTATTGGGTGCTTGCTTGTCTGCTGGTGGATTTATTCTCCGCCCGATCTATCTAGCCCTGAAACTTTCAAGCAAACGGTCATCAACGCAGGCTGGCTGGGGCCGTTCGTCTACATTGGGATCGTTGCCCTATCCGTGGTGATTAGTCCGATTCCAGGTGCCCCCATTGCAGTGGCCGCTGGCGCAATATGGGGGTCTCTAGTGGCGGGGATCTATAGCGTCATCGGTGGATTTATTGGCAGTTTAGCGGCCTACTATATTGGCCTTACTTTGGGACGCTCCGCCGTTTACGCCCTCACCGGCAAACTCATCTACTTTTCAAAGGAGCGAGGAGAGCTATATCTTGGCTGGTTGATCTTTCTGACTCGTTTACTTCCGGTCTTATCGTTTGATTTGATGAGCTATGGCGCAGGTATCACCGGACTTTCACTCCCTATCTACGCTACCGCTACCTTATTGGGCATGATTCCTTCAACCCTTCTGCTAACTTACATGGGGTCAGCATTTACGATAGGGCTACCTGAAAGCCTCGCACTGGCGGCTATTTTTCTGGTTCTGTTGGTGGGTCTGCCCTGGGGCATTCGGCGCTACAACTGGTTTGGGATGAAAAATATCATTAGAGTTGAATGATTTGAACGTTACCGTTTTACCCGAAGTTGATATTGCTGCAACCACATAAGCGTCCCCGTAATCACCAGCACCAACAAGCCGAGGGCATTGAGAAAGGGATAGACCAATTCCAAGTCAAACCGACCAAACCTTCCTCGATGGAGGTCCAACAGCCAAAGAAACTGATCTCCCTTGCCGCTGACAGCCGCCATTTGAAATCCGACGCCAGTGAGTAACGTTAGCAGAAGGGGAACACACATCAGAGGGGCAGTCGCCTTGTGGAGGCGGCGTAGGTTCAAGCGTAAAGAACTCATGACTGCAGCCAACGTCTTATGGCAGACAAACAGACTGGGCCGATTAGAATCAAACCCAAGGAGAGTTCACCCAAACCAAAGGGAAAGCCCATCACGGAACTTGCCAGCGTTGTTTGATTACTGACCACTGACGCTGTAGAAGGTTCTACAGGAGTGAGCGACGGCTTGGTAATCTTGGCAGGGGCGGTAGGTTGAGACTCTGGCACGGTCTCTGATCCATGAGATATTGAAGCTTCAGTTTTTTGGCTCTCGCTTGAACGATCGTGACTTTCGCCACTGTGAGCCAAAGAAAATAATCCGGTATTCGGCTCTGCATTTGTGACGTGAAGCGTCATCCATATTCCCTCGTGACGTAGTTTGGTTCGAGAGTGTCAACGTAAGTTTGCGATCGCACCATAAAAGTCCCATTATCCAATAACACTCAGCTCTAGAATAAAAGCCGCACACCCGCTAGAACTGAAAAGTCCCCGACGCTCTCTCCTTCTTCTCTGACTAGGTCAGCGGTTTCAAAGAATTTGCGCTGCCAGTTGATGCCAACATAAGGAGCAAACTTGCGGCTAATTTCATAGCGGAGGCGCAGTCCCAGCTCAATATCATTGAGTCCCGAGCCAACACCAAAATTTTCGACCCTCTGGGCGGCAAGGTTAATCTCAGCCTTGGGCTGCAAGATCAATCGCTGGGTCAGCAACAGCTCATATTCACCTGTGAGTCTAGCTGAGACATCACCATCCTCACTAATGAATAGGGAAGCATCCACCTCAAACAGATAGGGCGCTAATCCCTGGATGCCGACCACCGCAAAGGCTCGCCCTCGGTCTGGAGCAGGACCATATAAGCGGTCATACCTTAGGCCCGCCTGAAAATCCCAAAAGGGTGCGACCAGTTGACCGTATAGAGCTTGCACCTCTGCTTCTCCGCCAGTGTCTGCCGAGAGGCCCACGTCACCCTCTGTTTTGAACCAGAAGCGTCTGAAGTCGCCACCCACCCATCCGACTGCATCCCAATTCAGGGTCGTTGGGCCATCAACGGTGCGAATCTCCAACTGATCAATCAAGACAAAGAAGAAAGTTTGATTATCTTTAACGGGCGATGGCCAGTCCTCCTTGTCCGTTGGTTGTGGAGCTGCAGGTGAGAGCTGCGGCATTTCAGGCGATTCCTCCGTTAGAGACTGTGCTAGAGGACCATTTGTAAAAGAAGGCTGGGGAGTCTGCCTGCTGGTCTCAAGAAAAGTTATGGGAGGCTGTACTTTGCCTGCCTCTGTCTCCTCAAAGCCTTTGGAGTGGGTGGGCAGCAACGCTTCTGAACTAGCGGTTTCTGCCGTTGTCGGTTTGAGGGCGTCTACGGTAGCGCGAGGGTTGGGTGCAAGGGGTGCCAGTTGATCGCTTTCCTCTGCAGAGGATTCTGTCTCATTGGGGTCTTCCAAACGGTCGGCTGGTGGCGAATCGGGGGCTGCTAAGATTTCAACCTCCTGATGAATTGGCTGCGTTTTAGTCTTCTCCGCCTGCGCCGGGGAAAGACCACCCCCAAGCACCATCGAAACCAACGTTCCAGAAAGAGCGGTCGCCCAATAACGATGTTGAATCCTCACTCACAATTACCTCTACAAATTTACCAATAGTAGAGACAGCACAAATCCGCAAGACTGCTTCATTCGCTGTCAAAAAGCACATTGTTCTGTACGAGTTATGGGTATAAAGCCAATCTAATTCGCAGGACTCTGCCCACTGGGGCTAGGCGGTGTTGTCGAATCTGTTCCCGGCATGTCGTGCTGCATATTTCCCTTATCGTGTTGCATATTGTTCATGCTGTCTGAACCCATTCCCGGCATGTCATGCTGCATGCTGCCAGACTTCATACCCGGCATGTCGTGGGGCATATTATGCTGCATCCCATTTCCTTTTGGTTGTTCTGGGGCTGGAGATTCTGAACCCGTGGCCGCAGGTACTTCAGTACTGGTTTGGGTATTGTCGAGCCGCTGTTCCTCTGCCTGTACCCGAGGGGTAAACACGGCTAGAGCTGTAACCAACAACAATCCAGTAGTTGCATAACTTACTTTTTGAACGGTCATAAATTTACCTCTGCAATTTGGTTAGTGACAGAAACGATGCGGAACATTCCCACTTCCATGTGGTAGAGCAAGTGGCAGTGGAAGGCCCAATTACCGGGAGCATCTACCGTGACATCCACCGACACTTTCTCGGCAGGTTTGACATTGAGGGTGTGCTTTCGGGGCTGATGAGACCTTGCCCCATTGACCAGCTCCATCCACATGCCATGCAGATGAATGGGGTGCTCCATCATGGTGTCGTTGATAAAGGTGAGCCGCAGCCGTTCCCCGTTACGGAACGGAATTGGCTCTTTCGATTGCGAATACTTTTTCCCATCAAAGGACCACATGTAGCGCTCCATGTTGCCGGTGAGATGGATTTCTATCTCCCGTTCCGGCTGTCGTTGGTCCTCTCTGGGGGCGAGACTTCGCAAGTCGCTGTAAAGCAGGACACGGGTTCCCGTATTCTCCAAGCCAATGCCAGGATCATCAAGGCGGCTTTGAAGCATCATCGGCACACCTGAATTACCGGGGCCATGACCATCTGGACCGTGAGGGGTTCCTTGACCCATGCCTGACATGTTGTGCTGCATGTTGCTCATGCCACCAGATCCCTTCTCTGGCATGTTGTGTTGCATATTTTTCACATCGCTTGAATTCATGCCTGACATGTCGTGCTGCATGTTATTCATGCCACTAGACCCCTTCTCCGGCATATTATTCATGCCACCTGAGTCCATGCTCGACATATCATGCATCATGCCCATATCGGCCATTGTTCGCATGGCACGGGGACGTTGCTTAGGAATAGGTGCCGTCATTCCCTGACGGGGGGCCAAGGTACCACGAGCATATCCGCTACGGTCCATCGTCTCGGCAAAAATGGTAAAGGCTTGCTCGTCTTGCGGTTCAACGATCACGTCGTAAGTTTCAGCCACAGCGATGCGAAATTCGTCAACAGGGACGGGTTGAATATTCTGACCATCGGCCTGCACAACGGTCATCTTCAGGCCAGGAATCCGCACATCAAAAAAAGTCATGGCTGAAGCGTTGATGAACCGCAGGCGCACTTTCTCCCCAGAACGGAATAGTCCTGTCCAGTTCGATCCAGGGGCCTTGCCGTTCATGAGATAGGTGTAGGTCGCCCCCGTCACATCCGCAATATCTGTAGGATCCATTCGCATCCGCTTCCAGGGTAAATCCTTGGCGAGCGTTGCCACCGTGCGCCGGTTGTAATTGTAGTAGGCGCTCATCTTTTTTAGATTGGCCAGGACACTATGAGGATTCTCAAAGGTCCAGTCCGAGAGCATCACCACATAATCCCGCTGATACTCGAACGGTTCTGGCTCTAAAGGGTCTACAATTAGGGGTCCAAAATGCCCCATTTGCTCCTGTACACCGCTGTGACTGTGATACCAATAGGTTCCACTTTGCTGGACGGGGAAACGATAGGTAAAAGTCTTTCCTGGTTTGATACCCGCAAAACTAACTCCGGGTACGCCATCCATCTCAGGTGGTAGCAGAATGCCATGCCAGTGAATTGACGTGTCTTCCTTGAGCCGATTGGTTACTTGAATGGTGGCGGTTTGACCTTCCCTAAGCCTCACCAAGGGGCCAGGAATGGAGCCATTTGAGGTGATGGCTGAAGTCTCTTTACCGCCAATCTCAAGCTTGGTTTTCTGTACCTGAAGGTTAATTACGTCGGGATAATTACGGCCTCCTTCTGCCTCACGAGCTGTTGCAGCCCGTAGCCTTGGGGAAAGACTGTTAAACCCCAGTGCAAATCCCATTCCGGCTGAGAACCGGATAAAGTTGCGCCGAGTAATTATTTCGGTGGTGTAACCCATGACGTTGCGCGATGAATGGTAGCTAGATGAACAACAAATATAGAGAAAGAAGGAGTAAACATCAGAAAGCTTTTCAACATCTCTCTGATGTCTACAGCAATTTATGGTGTGAGGTATGAGGAAATACCCTAGTCACTACTGTGGAGCATAAATATGAAATCAGAATGAGATACCCAGGCTCTTATTCATAGGTAGAAATTCGAGCCATCCCCAAGGGAATATCTGTTGTCATTTCTGCGCCTCGCCCGGTCATGGGGAAGAGCCACACCGAGAATGGAGGAAGGTATTTAGGAGACAGTTTGCCTCCCAAGTACTGATATGAATTTGTCAGAACTACCTAAGATCGCGGTCTATGATGCCATAGCTGGCGGAGTATTTGTCTTGAGAACATGGCAGCCAGCAGGAACTTTCTCCACAACTCTTGCTGCCCCATTCGGACCACAAACAACCAGTGTTTTTGCAGAGACACGATTGATTAACCCCATACTGAAGAGAGATACAGGGCACCTCGAATAATTGACCTTACTGAGAATAAAATCTCGCCAATTGAGAATTTTCAATGATGTCATAAGGGTTTCAGACTGCAAGATCCTTAAGGAAATCTATTTTTCGAGGTGCCCTACAGCAATTAAGGCTGCACCAATAAAAACCTCAATTTATCTCATGACTTTAATGCTGCATAATGAACTACCTCTACTTTAGATTTCAAAGATGAAATCAGAATGAGAAAAGTAATCAGTTTTAGTTTTTAACAAATATCCAAATTGGAGATATTCGCCACCTTTAGCTTTAAGTATTAATGCCAATTCTAGGGAGTTTCTGCAGACGGAAGATAAATCCTAAAGATACTCCCTTGGCCCAGTTGGCTTTGGACCTGAATCTTGCCTTTATGAGCTTGAGCAATCGCATCAGCAATGGCTAACCCCAACCCCGAGCCACCTGTTTGTCGGTTGCGATCGCTATTCACCCGATAAAAGCGGTCAAAGATCTTCGCTTGGTATTCAGGTGCAATTCCCACCCCCGTATCCTGCACCTGGATTACCGCCTGCTGGTCTGGCTCATTCAGCAAAAGCGTAACTGCCCCGCCTTCAGGCGTATGCTGCAGTGCATTAATGACTAAATTAAACACGAGTCGGTAGAGCTGCGCCTCATCCCCGTTGACCCACAGTGGCTGCTCGACCTGAATGTCGGTCAGAAGCTTGACCTTGTTGTTCAAAGCTAGAGCTGCCAACTCTTCCGCGATGTCATTCACCACATCTTGAAGGCAGCATGAATCATTCTGCTGGGTCTGCACTTGACGGTCTAAGCGCGTTAGCAACAGCAAATCCTGAATCAGTTGAGACAGTCGCTGATGCTGTCGATCTAGAACCTGTAAGGTTTCGCGGGCATCGGTCTCCGATAAATGTGGCGTATCTAGCACCGATTCCACCGTTGCCTGGGCTGCAGCAATAGGGGTTCGCAACTCGTGGGCTGCATCGGCAGTGAACTGCTGCATCTGCTGGTAGGACTGACGAATGGGCTGCATAGCTCGTCCCGCTAGCCACCAGCCTGCGATTCCAACAAAAGCTAGCGCTAGAGGAAAGCCAGCAAAGAGCGCAAATCTCACCGATGTGAGGTATCGATCAGAATCCTCAAGAGAGCTGCCCACCTGTAGGTACCCCCAAAGCGGTGTGTCAAGATTCTGCAAAGGAACTGTAATTTGGCGGTAGCGAATGCTGCGCTCATCTGTCAGATACTGCCACTCAGCAGTGGGTGAGGTGATCGCTAACCCCTGTGGCTTCAGTCCGGCCAGCACAATAAGGTCTCCTGTGGGACTCAGAAGCCGAATAAAATAGTTGCCCTGGAACATGTCTCCGGGTGAGTGACTGGCAGTAGCGTCTAAACATTGACTGGTACGAATGCAGGCATCAGGGAGGAAGCGCTGAGCGCTAGCTGGGATTTCTCCTTGCTGCTGTAGCGTGGGTTCTAGATTGTCGTGCAGTCGGCCTGCGAACGCCTGCAATTCTCGGTCTGCCGCTGTGCGGTGAGCATGGTCAATGGCTTCGTAGACCCCAAAACCGCTCAGGACAAGAATAATCCCCATCACTCCGGCATACCAGCTTGCCAAGCGCCAGCGCGTCTGGCGAAAGAGCTTTATCTCATTCATGGTCTAGGTTGAGCCGATAGCCAATACCGTAGAGGGTCTCAATCGCATTGTCGCAGCCATGTTCAGAGAGCTTCCGCCGCAGTTGGCGCATGAGCGCAGCCACCACATTGCTAATGGTATCGGCTTCAGAACCCCAGAGCTGGTTAAGGATCTGGTCCCGGCTGACAATCTGGGTCGGATGCTGCATGAAATATTCTAAGAGCTGGAATTCTTTATGGGTTAACAGGATGTTCTGGGGGGCTTGCCCTTCTGAAATGGCAATAGAAACGTGATGAGTACCGTAGTCTAAAGTCAGTTGACCCACTTGGAGCTGCTGGGGTTGGAAATGGGGCGATCTCCGCTGCAGCGCCCGCAGTCGTGCCAGTAGTTCAATTTTACGGAAGGGTTTAACGAGATAGTCATCCGCTCCAGCATCTAGCCCCTCTGCTGTATCTTCTGGGCGATCCTTTGCAGTGAGCATCAATACAGGTAGGGAGCTGTTCTGGGCACGGAGGCGTTGACATAGCTCAACGCCAGATATCTCTGGCAATAGCCAATCAAAAATCGCCAGGGTATATTGCGTCCACTGGCTGTCTAGATAACCCCAAGCCTCTAAACCATCTTTGGCCCAGTCTACGATATAGGCTTCTTGGGCAAGGGTTCGCGCAATGGCAGCGCCTAAGTCCGGCTCATCTTCGACCAGTAGGACTCGCATGAGGGTTACAACGTAACTGTTGAGATGAGGGGGCAGATATCGCCCGGTTGGGGGCGGGGCTGACGGGTGGCCCAACGATCTTGATAGTCCTCCAGCTCTACTTTGAAGGCCGTCATCTTCTGAATTTGAGCTTCAAGCTGCTCAATCTTTTCCTGCAGAAGCGATTGGACAAACTCACAGGGCACGTCTCCCTGCCGATGAACATTCAGCACCTCATGGATATCCTCTAGGGAGAAGCCCAAAGCCTGTGCCTTTTTGATGAACTGCACCTGCTGCACAGCTTCTTCAGGATAATAGCGATAGCCATTGTCCCCCCGCTCTGACTGGAGTAGACCCAGACTTTCGTAATAGCGTAAAGCCCCGACAGCAATGCTAGTTCGCTTAGAAACCTCACCGATCCTTAAGCGTGTTGCGACAGCCATTGAACGCCCCTCTCAAAACAACTGATTCAACCTTAGACTCTACAGTAGACTATAGGGTCAAGACAGAAGAATGAGTTCTCTTTATTTTGAACCTCTTCCTCAGTGATCTTGGCTGTGTTTACCTTTTCCAGCATGGTCGCCATGCATGAACAAGTGCATCAGTGGGCAAATAAGCAGGAAAAGCCAAGGCAGAACAGGAGCTTTCGCCACTAGCAAAAAGGCAACTATTCCCAGACAGACTAGCAGCGCGATTCCAGCCGGAGACCGCCACCGCCATCTCAAGGGAGGATGTCTAGACATAAAAATCTCCCCAATATTTTCTTGATTTGTGTTAAATCAACTGACAAAAATATCATTTGGCCCTTCGATTTATTAAGTATTAGAAAAAATATCTCTTCCATAGACATGCTTCCATTCATTCAAAGAATAAATCTAGAGAGCTTACCTCCATCATTAATACAGAAGATTATGAGATGGAAATGAAGTTCTATTCTTGCTGCCTATTGTGGAACATTTATATCTCCGATCAGCTCAGAAACACTGTAGCTGAAACTTATAGACTAAGAAGCATACAAATATGAAATCAGGATGAGATCACCCTATTTAATTCGATAGATTTTGATGGATTTCACCTTTCCAACTTCTGGTGGACGCGCCCCTGAGAAAGAAAACTTAAGGTGCGAATGACGACGAATTTCGCTTCAAAAGTCTATCCAGGGAGAAAACATGCTGTTAAATCACGAAGAATACCAATCCAGCTTCGATAAATCGATGAAGTGCATGGTGGAATGCGAACACTGCGCTGAAGCCTGCATCGGAGAGCCAGAAATGATCAAGTGTGCCCGCACTTGCTTAGACTGCGCTGAAATCTGCCGCACGGCAGCGACTTTTATGGTTCGAGGCTCCTACTTTGTCTCTCATCTTTCCAGAGCCTGTGCTGACATTTGCGAAGCCTGCGCCCAAGAGTGTGAACAGTACGAGATGGAACACTGCAAAAAGTGTGCTCAAGCCTGTCGTACATCGGCTGACGCCTATCGCCAAATCGCTAGCGTTGCAAAGTAAGCTGCTGCTAAGCCATCGTTCCCACCTAACTCAGTAGACGATGCAGTGAAATCACTTGACAGGTAGCTGTTATACGAAACTGTTCGGTTTATAAAATTTCATCTTTCATCCGATTACTTCTACCTAAAAAATCTAATGACTATCAGAGACAGCACAATTGGAAGCCATACAGATACCAGGCATCACAATGAAATGCAGGGTAGCTACATCAAGTTCTTTGCCATGATTGGCACCTCCATCGTGACGATGTTCTTCTTAATGTATCTGCATTCCTATCAAATTCTCGATCATGCGTGGTTCAGCGAAACACGGGTCTTTATGGCCCTGATCATGGGTGCTGCAATGATGGTGATCATGCTGGGATTTATGCTGAACATGTACAAGAGCAGAAAAATGAACATCGCCATCTTCTCGCTCGCTATTCTACTGTTTGGAGCCGCATTATGGCTGGTGCGTAGCCAGGTTACGGTCAGCGATGTGGACTACATGGAAGGCATGATTCCTCACCATTCCATTGCAATTTTGACAAGTGAACGCGCCCAGATTAAGGATGTTCGCGTTCGTGAATTGGCCGATGAAATTATCGAAGCGCAGCGTAGAGAAATCAATGAGATGGAGTGGCTGATTGCTGACATCAGAGATAAGGGAAAGGTGGACACGCCCACCGAGGTAGAGGCGAGACCGCTACCAGACTTTTCCTCAAGCTCCGAGTAAATATCATTGACTCTCTAGTTAACTAGAGCATTTAGATTCGTTTCAGGTCACTGTATTTCACATCAGTCAGAGCAGCGACCTCGGTTTTCTAAAAAATCTGCCGCAAAGGAGCAATATCATGGCTCACTCCAGTCAGGCACATCACCCTACAGAAGGATCAGAGCAGGCTCACCATCATGACCATAAGGGGCATGGCGGTCACGATAAACATGCAGGTCACAACCCTGATATTTTCAAGCGTCGTTTCTTCATCTGTCTGATTTTGACGCTGCCCATTCTCTACTTCTCAATGCAGCTCCAAAGCTGGTTCGGCTATCAGGCCGTTACCTTCGCTGGCTCTAACTGGATTAACCCTGTCTTCGGAATTGCCATCTACTTCTATGGTGGCTGGGTCTTCCTCAAAGGTGCCTGGTCTGAAATTAATAGTCAGATTGGAATGATGACGCTGATCGCGCTGGCGATCACGGTGGCGTTTGTTTACAGTCTCGCGGTTTCACTGGGGCTGCAGGGCAAGCCCTTCTATTGGGAACTGGCAACCCTAGTAGACATTATGCTGCTAGGACACTGGGTTGAGATGGCATCCGTGCAGGGGGCCAGCAAAGCGCTGGAAAATTTAGCGGAGTTGGTACCTTCTGAGGCCCACCGTCTCCGAAATGATCGGGTGGAAGATATCCCGGTAAGCCAAATTCAGGCTAAAGACGTGATCCTGATTCGTCCTGGGGAGCAAATTCCCAATGATGGGGAAGTGATTGAAGGCACGACGGCAGTCGATGAGTCATTTCTGACCGGAGAGTCGCGGCCAGTCTCTAAGCAAGAAGGCGATGAAGTTGTGGCTGGGTCGGTCAATCAAGAGGGGTCCGTTCAGGTCCGGGTGACTCGGATTGGTGACGAGACAACGATTAATCAGATGATGCGCTTGGTTGATGAAGCCCAATCGTCTCGCAGTCGCTATCAGGCGTTGGCAGACCGAGCAGCTTACTGGCTGACGTTGGTTGCGATCGCATCCGGCACCCTCACCTTCATCATTTGGCTCAGCGTTAGCGATCTGGTGTTCTCCCTCAATCGAGCTGTCACCGTTCTGGTGATTACCTGCCCTCATGCTCTAGGACTGGCTATTCCCCTGGTGATTGCTAACTCGACTGCATTGGCCGCAAAAAACGGGATCTTAGTGAGAAACCGTGATTCTTTAGAACGGGCCAAAGATATCAAAACAATGGCCTTTGATAAAACGGGCACCCTGACGGAAGGACACTTCGGGGTTCAGAACGTCTATGCCGAGGGTCTGGATGAACTGAAGGCGTTGGCGATCGCAACTGCTCTAGAAACTTCCTCAGAGCATCCCCTAGCTCAGGCGATTGTTGAAGCAGCAGAACAGAAAAGTCTTGATATCCCAGCCATGAAAGATTTCGAGACCATCACGGGTCGAGGTGTACAAGGCAGGGTCAACGGTAAAACCTATCGTATTGGCCGTCCCGAGTGGGTGAAAGAACAGCAGGTGAAGCTACCATCCTCACTGCAAAGAGGACTGGATCGAGCGGATGAGCGCGGGGAAAGCGCTGTAGTCTTGATGGACGAACAGCAGGCCGTGGCCGTGATTTCAATGGCGGATCAAGTCCGCCAACGGGCTAAAGAAACCGTCCATCAACTCAAGCAAATGGACATTCAGACGGTCATGATTACCGGCGATGCTGAAGCTGTTGCCCGCACCGTTGCTGAGGAGATTGGCATTGATCGCTACTACGCTCGTGTTCTGCCCGAAGATAAGGTGAACCGGATTCGAGAACTGAAGCAGGAAGGCCCAACGGCCTTTGTCGGCGATGGCGTCAACGATGCGGCAGCGCTGCTAGAGGCCAATATGGGGCTGGCAATTGGGGCCGGGACAAATGTAGCGATTGAGTCGGCAGATCTGGTGCTGATTGAAGACGACCCGCTGGATGCAGTTAAAGCGCTAAATCTAGCGAAGAAAACCTACAGCAAGATGATTCAGAATCTGTTTTGGGCGACGAGCTATAACATCCTCGCTATTCCTTTAGCGGCTGGGGTGCTTTATCGATGGGGCTTTTTGCTTTCGCCTGCAGTAGGCGCACTGCTGATGAGCCTATCCACCGTCATCGTTTCAATTAATGCCGTGATGTTGCGTCGAGCAAAGTTAGCTTAGCGTCATGCAAATTGCAATTCAGCCACAGCATTGACTCTCTAGTGAACTGTAGGGTTTAGGCTGGTGGCACAAACCCAAGTATAGGAACGCAAACACTTAATCGAGGAAGAATAATGTCCAACACAACCATTACGAGAGAACCCGTCAAGGTTTATCGGATGTCGATGCCCGAGCATGAATGTCCGTGGGGACTCAAGGCCATCAACCTATTGGATGAGCAGGGAATTGATTTTGAAGACCATAAGTTGCGATCTCAGGATGAAGTCGAAGCCTTTAAAACGAAGCATCAGGTTGCCACGACACCCCAAATTTTCTTCGGTGAAGACCGAATCGGCGGCTACACCGATCTAGCTGAGCGGTTCGACGTTGAAGCAGAGTCTGCAGACTATTCTTACGCGCCCGTGATTGCCGTTTTTTCCACTGCTGGACTCATCTCTCTGGCGGCTTCTTTAGGCATGACAGGTCTGATGGGCGTCTCACTCTCAATGCTGGCATCGCTGAAGCTGATGGACATGAATGCTTTTTCTGAAAGTTTCAAGAAGTACGACCTAATCACGAAACGATTTAAGCCCTATGCCAAGATTTACCCATTTGCTGAATTACTAATCGGTCTCGGTTTCTTATCTGGATGGGTGCCACTCGTCACTGGAATTAGTTCGCTATTGATTGGTACCAGCGGCGGCATTTCTGTATTCAAAGCAGTCTATATCGACAAACTTGCGCTAAATTGTGCCTGCGTGGGCGGCAACACTAAGACTCCGCTGGGTATCGTGAGCTTTGCTGAGAATGCGATTATGGCTGGGATGGGGGCTTTTTTGATCTTTACAGCAGTTGAAGGTAAGCCAGAATCAGCACAATTTCCAGAGGCATTCCCGCCCGCCGTTATTCAACTCCATAATGAAACAGCTTGACCTAAAAACGACACACTGGTGGACCTTTATACTTGGTACTGTTCTGGGTGGCCTAAGCTGTGCCGTCTTGAGTGTCCTACCCAGTGATTACACTCTCGAAAGTTTGGCATTGATTCTCGTGGCGGTGAGCGCAGTCTATTTTGGAACCGCTATCTCAGAGAACAAACGAGAGATAGTAGTACTCGAAACACTGGTGACTCTGGTGTTTATTGCACTGGCTCTGCTCGGTCGGTGGTACTCGCCCCTGATCTTAGCCCTTGGCTATTTTCTACATGGCTTGTGGGACTACCTTCACCATTCCTGGCAAGTTGGGGCAACAGTGAGATCTGTTTGGTACCCACCTTTTTGCATGGGATACGACTGGCTGATTGCGATATTCATCCCGTTCGCCCATTAGGTAGCTCAATCTAGGCATTCTGAAATGCTGAGATATTGCTGCAAGCTTATCCACAGTACTCTACGAAAGTAAAACTGGCAGATAAATACAAAAGGTGCTGCCTCGATTAGGATGGCTCTGGACCGAGATCTTGCCTCTATGTTTAAGCGCTATCGCCTGGGCAATCGCCAAGCCCAATCCTGAACCGCCAGTTTTGCGGTTGCGATCGCGATTCACTCGATAGAAACGGGTAAACACCTGAGCCTGTTGTTCGGCTGGGATGCCAATTCCCGTATCTCGAACCTCGACGAAGGCATATTTTTTATCTCGGTCGAGTCGAATCACCACATCGCCACCCCGAGGCGTGTAGTGAATCGCATTGATCACCAGATTGGCAATCATCTGGTAAAGCTGTTCTTCATCCCCCTGTACAAATAGAGGGTGAGTCGTGTCCAATTCCGCAACCAGGGATAAACCAGCATTATGGGCTAGGGCAAGAAATTCATCCATCACATCGTTAATGATCAACCCTAGCTGACAAGCTTTGCGATTGCCCTTGCGGTTGTGTTGAGTATCAATCAGCGTCAGCAGCAGCAAATCCTGGACCAATTGAGTCAGTCGATTGACCTGCCGATTGATCGTCCCTAGCGTTTTTCGAGCTTCCCCCTCTGAGATATTGTCCAGCTCTAGGACAGAGTCAACCGTTGCTTTGGCTGCCGATAGTGGAGTGCGTAACTCATGGGCTGCATTGGCGGTAAATCGTTGCATATCTTGGTATGCATTCTGTACAGGCCGTAGGGATAGTCCGGCTAACCACCACCCAGCCCCGCAGACAACTAGCATCACAAGAGGCCACCCCCACAGTAGAAACCGCTGGGCCTCGGCTAATTCTTGATCCAGCTCACTGAGCGATCGGCCCACCTGCAGATAGCCCCAGTTCTTATGATCGACCGTCTCCAGCAGCAACGAATACTGCATAAAACGCTCTCCACTGCTATTTGTGAAGATCTGCCAACCGTCAAGAACTGTTTTGTCTGGGATATAGTTCGCTGATGGCCCCAACGTGGCCACAGTCTGACCCGACAAATTTTTCAATTGGGCATAGTAGACATCCTGTTTGACCAGTCCCAGGACGTGTCTTCTGGCAAAACGGTCTGGTTCTGGGCAGGTGACCGTTGGTTTGCACAGACCAGGGAGTAACCCTTCTACAGATGCATTCAGGCGTCCGGGTTGGAGCAATACTGAGCCTAGACTGTCGTGCAATATTCCTGATGATGATTCAATTTTTTGCGTCAGTGCCTGTAGCCGCATCTGCTCAGTGATTTGATAGTAGCCAACTCCACAGAGGGCCAGAATAATGCCCATGACCCCTGCATAGTAGCCAGTCAAGCGCCAGCGGGTGCGATTGAAGGGATTACGTTGAGGCATGGGAAGGGTTGAGACGATATCCCAGACCATAGATGGTGTCGAGTGAGTCCCCTAAACCATAGTCTGCTAGCTTCCGTCGCAGGAGACGCATCTGCGCTGGAACAACATTACTGGTTGGATCTGCCTCGATTTCCCAGACCTGGTTCATTAACTGCTCCCGAGGGATAATCTGATTGGGATGCTTCATAAAGTACTCTAGCAACTGGAACTCTTTTGCCGTCAGCGGTATGACCGAGGCAGTCACCGCTTCACCCTGCACAGAGACGGTTGCGGTGCCATAGTCTAGGAGGAGCTGCCCTACCTGTAACTGCTGTGCCTGAAGCTGAGGCGATCGCCGCTGCAGCGCCCGCAATCTCGCCTTGAGTTCCCCCATTTCAAAGGGTTTGACGAGGTAATCATCCGCTCCCGCATCCAGGCCAGCCACCTTATCTTCCATGCGCTCCTTGGCCGTCAGCATTAGCACAGGCAAGCAGGATTTTGACTGCCTAAGTCGCTGACAGAGTTCTATCCCCGATAACCCCGGCAGCAGCCAGTCAAAAATTGCTAGAGAATAGTTGACATGCGGGTTCTCAAGATAGTCCCAAGCTTGGGTTCCATCCTGTGCCCAGTCAACCACATACTTCTCTCGCGACAGGCTACGCTTAATCGCCGCCGCCAGATCGACCTCATCCTCAACGAGAAGAATCCGCATTCCAATAGAACCCTCCCTAGCACCAGATCCATTGTCTGTTCTCTTGCTGGTCCATCAGAAAACAGCCACGTCAATTGTTGTAAGTGTGGATGCGGGCCATCCCAACCGACAAGTCCTTAGCTGATTCAGTCCCACGAACAGTGACGGGCATCAGCCATACCCGACCCAACATTGACAGGGTGCGAACAGAGGATAGCTCAACTCTGAGTGCGGTACCGGGTGAGACAGGCTGAGCAAACTTAATCACGGCAGTTCGATCTTCGACCATCGTTGATGCCTCAATCACCTGTCCGTCTGCACCTCGAACAGAGATCCTGCCAACCGTCATTCGCTCTGGGAGGCCAATTGAGAGCTGGGAGACGGGATACCCCGAAACATTTAGCCCAAACTGATATTTTGCAAAGGGAGCAAGGGCATTCCGTGGAACCGAGCGACTAGAGGTTAGATAGGGGACTGGAGCATCTTGAATCGTCGCAGCCCAGGTCGGTACTGAAGCTAGGAATAATCCCCCAGCAAGTACTATTGTTGATAATTTAAACATTTTTCTCTCTCTGTGAACCTTGGTAAGTCGATTTATGATGAATTTCGGTAATATTGAAAAACAAAAATATAAACTGCTTACTGCTAAAATTTCTAGCAACAGTCGCACCGTCACTTCTAAAAGTCCATCCTGAAAAAATGTAAAAGATAGACTATTCAGAGGGTATTAACTCAATTTATTGGCGATGTGCCGACAATCGACTTTTGAGGACTGTCAGCACACCGCCAGAATATTATGAGCTAGAGTTAGAGCTGCTCTTCGGTGGTGTATTTGCCTTCAAGATGTGGCAACCAACCGGCACCTGATCAACAATTCGAGCAGCCCCATTAGGTCCACAGACAACAATAGATTTAGCTGAGGCTCGGCTTGGCAAAAGCATCCCTGACATCAATATTGTCAACAGAATACCCATGAAGGCTCTACTGGTTTTCATGACTTTTTACAACTGTATGAACTGATAGTGATCAGCCTATGTCATGAAAATAAAACACAAATGAAATTGATGCCTGCGATACAAATTAGTTAATTAACTTTACGTGGGGTTGTCAATTTCCAATATCTTCCCTCATCTCTCGATACTAAATCGGCTGTTAATCTTTTCGCCGCCAATATCAGTTTGCACGACTAAATCGTATTGGCCTGTGGCTTGCGCAGCCAGTAAGCCCGTGTAGCCTTCTTCGGCAGGCTTGTAAATCAACTTGACAGTTTGTTGCTCCCCGTCTGGTTGCTGAACGTTGGCTGTCACTTGGGCATCGGTAATCACTCGCTCTTCCGCTTCATGGAGAAGATATAAGTTGAGCTGAGTTCCATCGTCTTTGGGTTTCGTGACCAGCTCAATATGGTAAGGGTCTGATTCAACCACCTGACCACCCTTGGAATGCAGCTCATGTTCACTATGGTCATGTCCGTCATCGGCAGAGTGTTCTTCTCCATCTTTTGAGTGGTCGTGGCCATCATCGGCAGAATGTTCGGTTTCAGCGGACGTGCTTTGGGGAGTGCTGCTGCTGCAGGCAGTCAAAGGCAACACCAACAGACATAGGCTCAAAAAGACAGGAACGTTTAGATAATGGCGCATACAATGAACTCCTTGATTCAGTAAAAACGGTAGACGACATCTACCAAACTTCAATCGTTTGACAGGTGACAAATGTATTTTTGAGCAAAGGCTGCAGCGAGGTATAGAAATGAGAAATGATATCCTCTCGATCAATGACAGTAATGACAAGCGGTAAATCAGAGGACTCAGAGGCTGCGTCCAGCACATTGAGAGTGCGGAATACACCATGCTTGCCATACCCTGCAATAGCCTGCATGACCGTTACCCCCATCAACTCTTGCTGACGAGCCATCCCCAGTATTTCTTGGTAGAGGGGTTGGTGCTTCCAGTGGCTGGACTCACTGGTGTGAATGGTTAGCTGTTTCCAGGTGGTCGTGCTCGGCATTGGGTCTCTTGTTAGGGAATAAACTGTCTGATATTCATTGCTTCAGGGTCAAATCATGCTTCTGTACGTCGGCTTCATGTTCGGGTTGTCTGGTTGCTGGATCAGCCTTAGGGCGCAAGAATCGACCGAACTGAGCATATAGCGCGGGCAAGAGTACCAGAGTCAGGGCGGTGGAGGTGAACAGGCCCCCCAACACCACAACCGCTAGCGGTTGCAGAATTTCCTTGCCTGCCCCAGCCCCAATGACAAGGGGCAGCATTCCGAGCGCTGAGGTTAAGGCCGTCATCAAGATCGCTTCCAGGCGTTCTGTCGATCCCTCCATCACGCCTGCTTGGATCGACTTGCCCTCGGCAAATTTATTGTTATAGTTGTCCACCAATAGCAAGCCATTGCGGGTCGCCACACCAAACAGAGTGATAAAGCCCACCATTGACGCTACGGAGAGAATGCCCCCGCCCAAGGCGACGGAAAAGATACCACCCGATAGGGCCAGGGGTAGGTTAAGCATAATCATCACCGTGGCGGGGACAGACTTGACGGCAAAATACATCATCACGGCCACCACCACCAGCGCCAGAAATCCAAAGGTGATCAGGTTTTGGGACGCTCGCTGCTCTGACTCAAACTGACCGCCGTACTGAATGAAGTATCCCTCTGGCAGCTCCACCTCTTGGGCTACGGTAGCTTTAATTTCTTCGACGGCACTGCCTAAGTCTCGATTGGCAACGTTGGTTGACACGATGAAGCGGCGCAGCACATTTTCACGGTTAATTGTGTTGGGGCCAGTGCCAAAGCTGATATCGGCTACCTGTGCCAGCGGTATTTTCGTCCCGCTGGGGGTATCAACCAACAGGTTGCGAATTGTATCGAGGTTGCTGCGATCTGATTCCTGCAACCAGACCAATAGATCGAAGAGCTGCTGCCCTTCTAGCACTTGTGATACAGCGCGTCCATTGAAGGCTGTTTCGACCGTTTCTGCAAGTTGGCCCACCGTTAAGCCATAGCGGGCAGCGGCTTGACGGTCGAATTCAATCTGAAGCTGTTTGATGTCCACTTGGGGTTCGAGCTGTAAATCAACCAGTCCCGGCACTTCGCTGATGGCAGTCTGTATCTGGGTACCAAGGGAGCGCAGCTCGTCTAAGTCTGGTCCGAAAATCTTGATGGCGATCGCGCTTCTCACCCCGGACAGAATTTCATCAATGCGGTGAGAAATGAAGCCGCCAATCCCTGGAACAACTCCTGGAATTTGAGCAAACGTCTCACGTAACGTCTCAATAGTGGCCTCTCGGTCTTTCATCCCAGCTTCACTAATTTCCACATCAACATGACCAAATGAAACGCTGGCGGCATCAGCATCCCCCGACACCCGACCCGCCCTAAGCTGCACTGAATCAAACAGAGGATCGTCTCTGAGCAAATCTTGAATGGCGAGTCCGGCCCGACTGGTGAGTTCTAGAGAGCTGCCGGGATAGAGTGTCATCGTATTCACCAAAGAACGCTCCTGAAACTCCGGTAGAAATACGCGACCTAGCGTGGGCAACACTAGCATCGAAGCGACAAATAGTGCCACCGCAATCATCAGAACGACTTTGGCTCGGCTAAGGGAGAACTGTAACAGCGGTTGATACAGACGCTTTGCGGTTCGGGCAAGCCAGGTTTCCACCGCTGGTAGTTTGTGATTCGAGAGCAGCAGGGCAGAGAGCGCGGGAGAGAGCGTCAGGGCTACAAAGGTGGACGAGAAAATTGAAAGGAGATAGGCAAAGCCCATCGGGGCAAAGATTTTGCCTTCAATCCCAGTCAAGGTAAAGATGGGTGCGAAAATAACCGCGATGATAATGGTCGAGAATAAAACACTCACCCGCACTTCTCTGGAGGCGTTATACACCACCTGCAATGGGGGAATGGGGGTGCCTGCCAGTTGATTTTCCCGGATACGTCGATAGGAATTTTCCATATCGACAATGGCATCATCAACAACAGAACCGATCGCCACAGCCAGTCCCCCTAACGTCATGGTGTTGATTCCCAGACCAAATAGATTCAGGATGCTCAGACCAATCAGTAGAGACAGAGGGATAGCGCTCAAAGCCATTACTGCTGTGCGCCAGTTCATCAAAAACAACAGCAGCACAATCGCCACAATGATGATGCCGTCCCGCAGGGAGCTGGTGACGTTCTGAATCGAAGCATCAATAAAATCAGACTGGCGAAACGTGGCCGTCACCTCCACATCTTCCGGCAACCCCGCCTTAATGGTCTCCATCTGGGCTTCCACTGCTCGGGTGACTGTGGGCGTATCCGAAAGCGGCTGCTTATTCACCATCATCACAATGGCTGCTTTGCCATTGGCGCTGGCATCTCCTCGCTTCAGGGCCGCCCCAATTTGAATATCAGCCACATTACCCAGCAGGACTGGCACCCCATCACGGGCAGTTACCACAGATTCCTGCAGTGCCTCCACCGATTGGATGCGACCGAGGCCGCGAATTAAATACTCTCGGTCGGGGGTAATCAAAAAGCCCCCCCCTGCGTTGGTATTGGCCTCTTCGACGGCCTGCGTCACTTCTGCCAAGGTGATATCATAGGCTCTCAATTTGGCTGGATCGACTAAAACCTGATACTGGCGGGTTTCGCCCCCGTAGGAGAGCACCTGGGTTACACCGGGAACAGCCAACAGTTGATTGGTAATCTCAAGATCAACGAGGTTGCGAACATCCATGAGTGTGGTTTTGCCTCCATCCGCAATCGTGAAGGCATAGGTTAAAACTGTACCGATAGGGGAAGACAGCGGCGAAATTTGAGGGATCTCAACTCCATTAGGGAGCTGACTGGTCACTTGCTGCAGCCGTTCTGAGACCAGTTGCCGAGCCAGGTAAACATCCGTTCCCCAGTTAAATGTGATCTGAACCACCGAAATCCCGACACCGGACGAGGACCGGACAATATCGACCCCCGGCGTTCCATTGACGGCGCTCTCGATGGGAAAGGTCACTAAAGACTCCACTTCTTCCGGGGCTAGCCCAGGTGCCTCTGTTTGCACATCCACCTGTGGGGGCGCAAAGTTAGGGAACACATCCAACGGCATCTTGGAAACGGTCAACAGTCCCCAAACCGTCACGATAATTGCGCCGATCACAATCAACCAGCGCTGGGCAATAGACCATTTCAGGACGGCATTTAACATAAGGGATCTAGAAACGCTTCACTGCCGACCAATACTCAGACCAAAGGAGAGCTTCTGACACTAGGCTGACTCCTGGTGTTGCTTGCTTGCCGCTTCATCAGCAACGGATGACGGTTCTGCTGCATCAGAGGAGGCTTCTCCATTAAGAACAAAGTCAGTCTCAGGCACACCGTCCCTTAGCATCTGGCCGTTCTCCTCAGCCGTCTGAGTCAAGTCTGGATCCGGCTCACCCGAACCGGAGCGACCCCGGCGTCCTGCTAGATAGGCCCCAGCCGCGATCGCTCCCCCAGTGGGCACCACGATCCACCAGGGAACGTTGCCCGTACTCAGCAGCGAAAAACCTGAGGGAGTCGCGGCTGCTTCACTGCCGTGATCATGTCCATCGTCTTCAGAGTGATCATGTCCGTCATCTTCTGAGGCTTGACTCCCACCCTGCAGCGATTGAGCATAGAGCATCATGGCCCCTTGCGTGACGATGCGATCGCCATCAAAAAGGCCCCGCTTGATTGCAACCCAGCCGCCAAAGGTTTCGCCCAGCTCAACTTTTACTGGCTCAAACCGACCTTTGCCATTTTCCACATAAACGAAGGACTGGTTATTGACTTCCACCAGTCCCCCCGAAGGAATGGCGGTCGTCGCGGTAGAAGTACGCCCTGTCATAATCTCCAGCTCCGCAAACATCCCTGGCTTGAGTTTGTTGCGGGGATTGCTGACGCTGGCTCGAACAGGGACCACCCGAGTTTCGCCTGCAACCACGGGATCAATTTGAACAATCTGCCCATTGAAGATTTCTCCCGGCAGGCTAGACACCTGCATTCTGATGGGTTGACCTCGGCTTAACTGATCAAGATCTTTCTCATAAACGTTGGCCGCTGCCCAGACTTCAGCATCGTTCACAATGGTCATCAGTTGCCCCCCCGCATCTTCAAAGGACGCCCCTAGAGTGACCTCCCGCTTGGCGATCGTGCCTGCAATGGGAGCCTGAACCACCACTAAACCTTGTTGATTGGAGGGCGTTCGTAGTTGTCTCAGCCGCGTCTGATATGTGGTTCCACTTAGCCCTACACGCTGATTGGCCCCTGCGACTGCTGCTGAAGTTCGTTTTAGTTCTGCTTCGGCTCTAAGAACTGCTTGACGACTCTCGTTTTTGTTCAACGCTGCTTTCGCTTCGGCAAGTTGGGTCTTGGAGGTCAGCATCTGACGACGGGGTAATGCCCCTTCAGACACCAAACGGGCATCTCCGTCGTAGCGTTCCTGGGCTTCGGCCAGTTGCGTTTGTGCCTGAGCGATTTCAGTGGCAGCAATTTGACGCTCACGGGTTAAGTTTTCCTGGGCAAGCCGCAAGTTTGCCTGTGCTTCTCTCAGGGTGACTTCTGCATCTGTGCGTCTGTCGAGGGATTCAACTCGTAATTGCAGTAGCTCTAGGCTAGATATCACTGCTACAGGCTGGCCCTTTTTGACGCGATCTCCAGGTTTCACTAAAAGTTCAACGACGGTGCCTGGAGTCGGAATCGTCACATTAGCCTGACGATTCGGCTGGGTTTCAATTTGTCCTGTGGCTTTAATGCCGACACCAATCCGCTGCTGTCCAGCAGGCTCAATCTTGATGCCAATGCGCTTGGAAATGTCAGCGTTCACCTCAACGCTCTTAGGCCCGCCCGTATTGCCACCCGTTTCAAACTCATTTCCGTGATTGTGGCCTGCCCCTGCAAGGGAAGGCGCGACTCCTAGAGTCGTAAGGCAACCGATGAGTATGCCTGAGGCAACTGCGGTTGCAAGTGGTTTACGGGAAACAAGACACATAGATAATTTGCCTTAGAGCTGAAGATAAACTCTGTCAACTTGCAATTAGAGAATTACTTCGGATGGGGACAGTGAGACTTCAAAATATGCATACAAACCTCGTTTGAAGCTTGTCTTAACCAGACAGCGAAAGACTCCACAGCCCTGGTTCTCCTGGATGGTATTGCGACCATTGACAATCCGTTCCATGCAGAGAAGCCCTTTGTTTATAGGGTTTCATAGAAAAATAAAACGAAAGTGAAACTATCTTAAATTTCGAGAAGTTCTGCCAATTTGATAAGGATTAGTTGCCAAGTAGGCTCTCAGCCACTTGGTCAATGAGTAGAGAATTCTCTTGCGTGACAAAAAATTAAGGGAATGGTTTATCACCACTACATCCTCATGTTCCAGAGTAGACAACCTACTCTGGAACACAAGCCTATGACTTCATTGAGGTGCCATAGCTGCTGAAGGCTACCGTGTACACACAAGTCGATATGAAATTCATTTACCCCTTTTAGAGCAAATGTTGGTTCCCTGAAACCCTTGCAGAATAATTTGGAATTCTCAATAACGAGTCCTCCTTGAGAATGGCCTTGGAATTACTAAAACCTATGTATGGCAATGGATTTGGGGATCAGAACGATGTTCGATCTGACTTGTTTGTACACGGTAGTTACTGGGGGAACTCGCTTATTTGCGATCGCCATCTGCTTTCCTCGCGGGGGTTCCGATATAGAGGAATATTCAAATATAAAATATGTGGCTAATATCTTAGCTATGACTAAACTATGACGAATAAGCTGTGGTAGGATGAGTCCAGATTTTGGATTCTACGGCTGGAGTGCGTTTGAATGGCTCGGGCGATCTCTGAAAAATGCAGGCGCTGTGCCAAGCTGCCCGTGACGGAGGCGAAAGAGAAAGACTGTTGGGTCGGTCAACCTTGCCACGTCCGTCGCCACGGTTACCGCAACCGCGATCGCTACAACAAGCAGAAGAAACAGCAGTATGCGATCGTAACCGGCAAGATTATCCCAGAAGTAACGGTTGCTGTCCCTCAGACCCCTGCCGCTATTTTGCATCTCTATCGAGAGCGGAAGGATGCGCCCCTCCATGCGATCGCGGCAGAGCTATGGGTGGGCGGGAAGCAAGTGGCAAAAGTTGAACCTGTGCATTGTCTGGGGTGGACGGGTTCTCAAGCAAAGCAGTATTCGCGGGATATCCTCGATAGCTTTTCCGGGCAGCTCGAAGAATGCCTGTTGGAGCGGTTTGAATCTCAGGTGGAGTTGAATCCGAGCCAGTGCCCGATCCGTCCTTGTCCGCTGCATCCAGAGGCAAACTGATGAGTGTCGTTCAGTTAGAGCTAGATCTGTGGCAGCAGCTTGCGATCGCTGAGGACTATCCCGAGCAGACGGATGTGGAGCAATTGTGTCTGGGGTTAGATCTGATGCTGACTGAGATACCGGAACGTCAGCAGTTGGCGACAGCGGGTGAGGCGTTTCTTCAGATTGCAGATGTCTTCAGTCGGCGGGCGGATGTGTTGCTGGGGGACTGGCGGCAGGCTCATAGTGAAGAGGGGCCAGTTCTAGACTTCGATGCGCTAGAGGGGCTGGTGCGGCAATCGATGTCGTTTGAGCTGGATGATTTGATCGCTGAACCTGAACCCGTGACGCGGCGGACGTTTCCCAAAGATGAAGTGGAGTCTGTGGTTGCGATCGTGGAAAAGGAGGTGCTGCTGCAAGAGCTGGATCTGCAGGAGGCTGAGGAGGTGCTTTCTGTGGTGGAGGAAGAGGATGTGAAGGCGTGGGTGGATGCGATCTCACAGCAGCTTGTCAACTCGGGAGGAAAAGTGAGTCTACAGAAGCTTAAGAAAGTGCTGAAACTTTCCTATGGGAGGCTGTGGTTGGGACTGCTGCTCGGGGGCTTTGTGCTGGAGTCGCAGGGAGATCGCTTCTATGGAGGGCGGATTGTGGTGGGTGTTGCACGTTGAGATCGCTGAAGTTTAGGTAAGAATCTTAGTTCTTGATGTACTGAACTAAAACCTGAAGATCAATTTACTAGAATACACAATAGACAAAACTTAGAGAAATATCCTAATGCCTTTAGCTGAAAACATTGACCGCTCTAGTTTTGTGAATTTGGTTGTATACAGCGGATTATTGGTTACAGCATCATGCTTACCTGCAGGAGTGGCAGGGGCTGCTGTTTCCGGGGTTGCAGGGAGCTTAGTCGCTAGCAATTGGGAGCATGTCTGGAGTGATATTTCGGAACGATTATCGCGGCATGATGCTCTAGAAACGAATGCGTTGATAAAGTGCATTGGTAAAGCCCTAGCAGCAACACTGACATCCATCTCTAAACAAAGAGAATTTAGTCCAATCAAAGCAAAGCTTGTTGCAATGTCAAAGATTGCATCACATCAGTGGCTAGAAGTCTTAGCACCACAAAATTGCATAGTGGCAGGCAGGAATAAAGTCATTCGTCTGAATGCTGACAATGAGATATTCCTATCTCAATCAGAGTGGTGCTTAATCTTAAAGGGACTTGAAGGGAGGACATCGCCAACAGAAGGAATGGGACTATTCTCTCGGCAACTATATCATTTGACTCAGAATGATATGCAGTCTCTAGCTGACGAAGTACAGCAATTTTTCCCGCTGGCCTTTAGAACCGTATTAGCTGAGGACTTTACAAAAGATGGTAAGGCATTTGCTAGTTTTATTCTAGCTTCGATATCTAATTTTCAGATAGAAATGCAACAATATGGACAGTCGATGGAGGACATTAAAAAACTAATACAGAAATTTAGTGCAGGAGATGAACGAACTCGGGAAGCTCTACAGGCTATTGGAGAAGCAATAGATACAGGTGTATCTTCCGAAATAAGTGCTGATCAGTACGGTCAGATTAAGCAGAATCTGTTGTTAGCTTCTAAAGGACTACTCTCGGTTCGTCAGACCCTAAATAATCAAAGGCATATTTCTCGTCCTGAACTAGTTAACTTGTTGGGACGTATTAAGAGTAGTACGACTTCTACAACAATTGTTTTAGGTGCTCCTGGTGTGGGTAAATCTGCATTAATGGCAACCTTTGGGAAAGAATTGTGCGCGCAAGGATATGTTGTTCTGGCAATCAAAGCTGATGAACTCAACGGAGCTATCCAAACGATTGAGGACTTACAGCTTGATTTGCACCTTGATTTGCACCCCATTGATGCAATGCTAGCAATTTCTGGGAAAGAGCCGGTTGTATTGCTAGTTGATCAGTTAGATGCAATATCTGAACTTCTTGATCTCAAGTCTCAGCGATTGAATCTCCTATTGTCCTTGATCCAAAGATTGTCTGGTAGCGAGAACGTTCATATTGTTGCAACCTGTCGGGAGTTTGAATTCAGCTATAGTTCTCAACTGCACCGTCTTAGCTATATTGATCAATTATTTTTGAACCTTCCTGCGTGGGATGATGTTGCTGCAATTCTCAAGGAAGGAGGACATTTACCTGACAATATGGGGGAGCCGTTAAGAGAAGTACTTCAGAATCCGCTCCACTTAAATATTTTTCTTGAAGTTGCTCAACCTGGAGATGTGTTTTCCTCCTCTCAGAAACTGCTAGACCATCTATGGGCGAAAAGAGTAACAAACCAAACTGAAGCTGAGCAATGTGTAACTTTTTTAGAAAAGCTGGCTGAACGCATGACTGAAGAGGAGGTGCTATGGGTACCTAGCGCGATCTCCGATACTTCACCGAAAATTAGGCAAACATTAGAACAGGCAGGGGTACTCACGACCAATTCTGAGAACGGAAATATTGGCTTCCGTCATCAGACCTACTATGATCATGCGCTAGCACGTTCTTTTGCGCGTGGTACAAAATCACTCATAGATATCGTTCTAGAACGTCAGAGTGGTCTCTTCGTTCGCCCTATTCTGCTCAGAGGTCTCAGTTATCTGCGAGGTACAGATTCTCTACAGTATAAAAAACAGTTAACTAGCCTGATGCAGGCTGAACAATATCGGATCAGAACTCATATACGTAGTCTTCTGTTGGAATTTATGGGAGCGCAGACTAATCCTGATTCAGTCGAGGCGAGATTACTTATCCCTCTCCTCAACTCAGAAGCAGAAGGGATTAAAGTTCTGAAGGTGACGGTAGGTAGTCAAGGCTGGTTTAACCACTTACGCAGTAGCCCAGAGTTTACACAGTGGTTAGCGAAAACCGCTGAGCAGGCGGTATACTGTCGGCCACTTCTGTACGTGGCAGCTAGTTTTGCACCTGAGGAAGTATGGCAGCTTTTAGAAAGTTATTGGTTACATAATCAGACCTATGACTTCTTAAGCATTCGAGTGCTATGGAATATCGATCATTGGACACCTCAAAGAGTTAGATTCGCAGAGCAAATTATTCGCCGTTCCAAAATTGAGTGGCATGAAGTTTCAGGGATTGCTGAAAAAATTGATGAAGCTCTTCCCCATGATGCTCCGAGGGTCATTCTTGCCCACCTGGACTTCCTTTTAGCCAAGGCAATTGAGACTAGTCAGATACAGGTTCCAGAACCACCGTTCGAGACGAGCGAGGTTGAGGAATATAATTATTCATTTGTGGAAAATGTAAGACGGTTGCTTGAGAGCAAGGGTGACCTATATGAAATTGAAAAATTTGCTCAGGTTAATTCCGAAGCGTTTCTGTATACTATTTGGCCATGGGTCATTGATGTTATCGAGAAAATTTCCATAGAGAATAGTGGTAGTGATACCAGCTATCGCAATGATCATTCCATGGGCTTAGATCATTATCATGGAGAAGTTGTTGAGGCAATCCTGGTTGCCATAACTGATTTAGCCGTTAATAATAGAGAGCAGTTTTTTAAATTTCTTGAGGACAATCAGGAATCTGATCTGTTATTGGTACATAGACTATTTGCGCGTGGTTTAGAGAAAATAGCAGAACAAGTTCCACAGACGATATTAGCCTATCTCCTTGGCGATAAAAGACGCTTATGTCTTGGAGATGGTATTGAAGGGTGTCACTTTGAGACCAAGCGTCTCATTTCTTCTGTCTGTCCTCATTTAGACCCTGAGGATAGAGAAAAGATTGAAAATGCTATTCGTAAATTTAATTATTGCAGCCCTATCGATACATTCAGTGCCGGTAAGCGGCTTGGCTTCCTGAAATATAATCGTCAACACCGTCTCCAACTTTTACTCGCTTTTCCAGATGATTGCTTAAGTTTGACAGGGAAAAGACTGATAGATGAAGAGATTCGTGCTTTTCCTTGGGTGATAGAAGAAGATCGAACTCCATTTATGTGCGAAGACCCATTGATTGGCCCAAGAGTCACCAGTGAGGAAATGAAGCATGCCAGTGACCAGCATCTGCTGAGGCTATTTGATGAGTTACATGACGGAACCAGAGGGGAACGCTCGATGCGTAATAGGCATCTAAGTAACTCAAGATCTGGTGGAGCAAATCAGCAATCACAAGCTTTTGGCAATCTTATAAAAAATGATCCCGAACGCTTCCTGCGGCTTCTGCCTCAACTGCATCCACAACGTCATGAAAGCTATGTTGCAGCTTCATTGATTAGCCTCTCAGAGATTGACTATCCCGCAGAACAGCTAGTTCAAATTGTTGAGGCCATAAGTATTAGGGGATTTAGATCAGAGTCTCTTTGCGAAAACGCAGCTCGTGCATTAAGCAATATAGCAGGTCGTAACAAAGGACTACCTGACTCGATTCAAGCTCTACTACTAGATTGGTTGCCTAAGCAAACTAGACCCGAACTTGGACATCACCGTAGTAAGGCAGAGAGTTATTCAAACCGTAAAACACCTATTCTTTTTGGGTTTGGCGGTCACGATGCTTTATCTGGAGGACGATGTATTATCGTTAGGGCAATTGCTCAAGGTTTTATCAAACAGGATCCACCAAATCTACTCTGTTGGGCTAAATTCATCAGATCTCAGGTGGGTGTAGAGCATCATCCTGCAATATGGGTAGAAGTATTGAGGCATATGCCAATTCTGTTAAATGAAGATCGTTCTGAGGCCACAGAACTCTTCGATTTGGTGATTCGAAACTGCCCGGAGACTCTTAACTTTTTCTCGGCACTTTTTCCGATATCTCGAACAATAGGATTGTTTGAGCCAAAGGAAACTGTCCATGGATGGTTAGAGATGCTTCAAACCAATAGTTCTGAATTTTCTCACCAAGCCTATGGTGAGTTACTGGTACTTCAATATTTTCAATACCAGGATGAATGGTCGTTGGGCCGCATCCGCAATCATCTTCGATCTTTGGGTGACGAGGCCGTTCTTTGTGGACTTGCTCATGCAGCAAGTCATCTATGGGGGCAACCACGTTGTCGAGCGATGGCTGCAGAAATTCTCACGAACCTTGCCAGTTCTGCAAACTCTTCCGTTCAGAATGCAATAGCCAGTGTTTTCCACCTTAGCCGAGATATATTCCAATTGTGTGATGGGATGTTACAGATTCTTGAAGCAGTGTGCAAGAATCAGAGCATCCTTATTGAAGCTGCCAATGTTTTGGTTGAAATTATTGAGGAAGAGGATTTAGTCAACTCCCATCCTGAAATAGTTGTTGAGGTTTGTCAGAGCCTCTTAGGAATTGGGGAAGAACTGACCAACCCTACTAGACCTTCAATACTCGTCGCAGAAAGCTTGACCACAATTGTGATTCAACTACATCGTCAGCCTCAGTACCGTGAGATTGGCTTGCAATTATTCGAGCACTTACTTGAGCTAAATCTTCGGGAGACTCAAGCAGCCTTGGAAACACTGGATAGAAAACCTAATCGTTCCAGCTCATATTCTGCTCCCAGACGGCGATTGCGTAGTCGTTCCAAAAAGGTGGTCTAAGAGAAAAATGTGGTGAATGCATGAATCATTCTTCTAGCGAACTGCTGTGGATCCTCATCTAAATCAATGTTTTCAAAATATCCAACGCCGCTCGCTGCTTCGCCAACTTCTTCCGCTGTGCGATCGCATCCCCCACAACAACCTCCCCGAAGTACTCAGCAGTACACCGGCAGTAGAACCCACCTGATCGCTCCTCGAAAACAAACGACGGCGACGGCCACCCCATCAACTGACAAATCTCAAGCAAAGTCCCGACATGGTTTTGCCCATCCACCAGGGGCTTCTCTAGAATCACCTGCAGCTTTTGCGATCTCACATCCACCTTCGGCACCACAGCAGTCTCACCCTCAATGGCTACCGACTTCTCCGGTACCTCCCGCGCCTCGACACCCACCAGCTCACCTCGGACAAAGCCACAGAGCCAAAGCCAACAAGCCCGATGCTTTGCCGCCAGCTTCCGACGATCGCAACCCGGCCCCACCGTCGTCAGCCTTTCTCCATCGATGTATACTTCAGCCCAGGCAAAAAAGCTGCTATCCTGCGATAACTCTGTACATTTCAGAGCATCCCAAGAATCCTCTTGAATAACAGCGATAGACAACACGCTGGCCGCATCCCGCACCT
>NZ_PQWO01000022.1 GCF_003231495.1 Acaryochloris thomasi RCC1774 | reverse complement strand
GCACGAGCGCAATGCTCACAACTTCCCTCTGGACCTAGCTTCCATGGAATCTACAACTGTTGCTCTGACTGCTCCAGTCATCAACGGCTAATCACGACCTTCTAATGGGACAACTTTAGTTCTCTCGGTAATTAGATAGTGATTGATGAAATCCCGCCCTCAGCTGAGTGCGGGATTTTGCTATGTAGGGAGATGTGAAAAACAGTAAGTACAAGTACTGCAGCATTACCCATCAATTCTTATGATTGGTTGAGCATTAATTGCTATTAGCAGTAAAAGTCAGTTGTGTTTATGCTTAGTTCTGACGGACCTGAAACGGCTGCCTGAGGCCGAGTAAATATTGGCGATTAGTTTTATGGAGAGAAAGTTCAGTCCGGTCAATGGAATTACCTTCCTTTGCTGATAATCCAGAGATCAAAAACTGAGATATTATGCCCCATCCCCTATATGTCGCCTTTATCTGGCACCAGCATCAACCCCTATACAAAAGTCGGGTTACCGGTCAGTATCGGATGCCTTGGGTGCGGCTTCACGGTACTAAAGATTATCTAGATTTGGTACTGCTGCTAGAACGCTATCCCAAGCTGCACCAAACAGTGAATCTAGTTCCCTCGCTGATCGCCCAGATTGAAGACTATGCTGCAGGCACCGCAGAGGATCCCTACCTCGCGGCTTCTTTACAAACAACCGAAAATTTATCTTCAGAACAGCAGCAGTTCATTCTGAGACATTTCTTTGATGCTAACCATCAAACCCTCATCGATCCTCATCCGCGCTATGCAGAGCTATACAATCAGCATCAAGAGCAAGGTGAGGCCTGGTGTTTAGAGAACTGGAAACCACAGGACTATAGTGACCTGATGGCTTGGCATAATCTTGCGTGGATCGATCCGCTCTTTTGGGATGATCCAGCGATTTCTAAGTGGTTAGAACAGGGGCGCGATTTTTCTTTAACCGATCGTCAGCAAATCATTGCCAAGCATCAAGAGATTCTCGGACGTATCTTGCCCCAACACCGAAAAATGCAGGAGACGGGACAGCTTGAGGTGATTACCTCTCCCTATACACACCCAATCTTGCCCCTCTTGGCTGACACCAATTCGGGTCGGGTCGCAGTCCCGCATATGGAGCTGCCCCAGAGTCAGTTTCAATGGGCCAGTGACATTCCTCGACATCTGCAGCGAGCTTGGGATCAGTATCTCAGCCGGTTTGGACAGGCACCTCGCGGTCTCTGGCCTTCTGAGCAGTCCGTTAGCCCTGAGATGTTGCCCTACGCTGCTAAGCAAGGGTTCCAGTGGCTCTGTTCTGATGAAGCTGTGCTGGGATGGACGAAAGAGCACTTTTTCCACCGCGATGAATCGGGGAATGTCTGTGAACCTGAGATTCTTTATCAGCCCTATCGCTTAGAGACTGAGCAGGGAGATTTATCGATTGTGTTCCGAGATCATCGCCTGTCAGATTTGGTGGGTTTTACCTATAGCGCTATGGATCCGCAGGAGGCGGCTTCTGATTTGGTGGGACATCTAGATGCGATCGCAACCACCCTAAGCTCTCGCCAGTCTGAAGATGGCAACGATCTCGCTCAACCCTGGCTGGTCACCATTGCTCTCGATGGCGAAAACTGTTGGGAGTTTTATCCTAAGGATGGACTCCCATTTTTAGAAAGCCTGTACAGCCAGTTAAGCGATCGCAATGACATTAATCTGGTCACCGTCTCTGAATATCTCGATAAATTCCCGGCGCGGGAAACTCTACCAGCCCAGGAATTGCATAGTGGCTCCTGGGTTGACGGCAGCTTTACGACCTGGATTGGTGACCCAATTAAAAATCGGGCCTGGGATTTACTCACCGATGCGAGGCAGACCCTGGCTTACCATCCCGAAGCGACGGAGGAGAAAAATCCTGAAGCCTGGGAAGCGCTGTTTGCCGCAGAAGGCTCAGACTGGTTCTGGTGGTTTGGCGAAGGCCATTCTTCTAATCATGACGCCATGTTTGATCAGCTTTTTCGAGAACATCTGACGGCGCTATATCAAGCCTTAAATGAACCAGTTCCTGAGATACTGCAGCATCCCTTAGAAGATCATCAACCGCTCCTTGACCATCAGCCCCAAGGGTTTATTCACCCCACAATTGATGGGGTCGCTGATGAACAGGATTGGGATCATGCTGGGCGGATTACGGTGGCTGGCGCGCGGGGCACAATGCACAAAAGTAGCGTGGTGCAGCGGCTTTGGTATGGTCTTGATCACCTTAATTTCTACCTGCGATTTGACTGTCAGGTGGGCAAAAAACTAGGGGTTGATTCCCCGCCGGAACTGCATTTGTTCTGGTATTACCCTGGGCAAACGATGCACAACAGTGCGGTGCCGCTGACGAAAAAGCCCGATACTGCTCCGCTCAATTATTTGTTTCACCATCACCTTAAGATTGACCTTCTTAAAAGCGAGGCATTGCTGCAGGTGGCAGGGGGTGAGCAGCCCTGGTACCCGATCCCTCAAGAAATCCAGATCGGACTAGATCAATGTTTAGAACTTGCAGTGCCTTGGAAAGATCTGCATGTTGAACCGGACTGGCACATGGAGCTAGTCGCGATTTTGGCTAAAGATGGTTCTTTTGTGGAGTATCTTCCAGAGAACTCATGTATTCCGCTGCAGGTTCCCTAACGTCACAAAGGTTACTGATTGTAGTTCCCTAGAGTATCTCAGGAGGGATTGGAGTGCCCTGATGGAATCTTAGCTGCCATCCTCGTGTGGATTTGGACCAGATAGAGCTTCTGCGGCCATGTTCAACGACGTCTCCGTAGGTCACCTCACTGCGATAAGTCACAAGAGCAACATTGGCCTCTACCAATTGAATGGCAAAGTCTCTAAGTGGCAAAACTGCATGAATCGTTTGAGCCGGAGCGCCCAAGGTGTCTTCTCTACGATAGGTACGGCCAGAACGGCCAAACTCGAAAAAATCTGGAGCTAAGGTTTGATCCATGAACTCGTGATCAAACCGTGTGTCTGAGCGCCATAAGCACTCTTCTAGCTCCTGTAGCTGTGCAAGGTCTGTCTGTGCAAGCTGCATTGGAGTCCTCGCTTTTAAGTTCCGAAAATAGTTCGTAAGTTAAGCGTAAACCCCGGTAACACGGTTTCTTCTGACACAGAGGTTGGAGACTGGAGGACTTCAGGAGCCTGTTCTGGCCGATAAACCTCGACTTGTTTCGTTTTGGGAATAATCAGCCAGCCAAGACGACAGCCATTGCCGATATACTCATGCATTTTTTGGCGCAGAGTATCGAGATTATCGGTTTCAGAGGCTAATTCCAGTACAAAATCTGGGCAAAGTGGAGCAAAGCCTTTCCGTTGCTGTGGTGTCAGCTTCTCCCAGCGTTCATTCGTGACCCATGCACTATCAGGAGAGCGGGTGGCTCCATTGGGGAGCCGAAATCCTGTCGATGAATCAAAGGCTTTGCCACGTTGGGCCTGACGGTTCCAAATTCCTAGATCGGTATTTAGCTCAAAGTTGTAGTTTCCACTTTCGCTACCGGTGGGCGGCATAACAATCAGTTCTCCAGTCGCGGTGCGCTCTAGTCGCAGGTCAGGGTTGGCCACAACGAAGTCAGAGAACTGCTCGTCTGTGACTCGCAGCGTTTTAGGGAGACGGATGGGGGGGGAGCTAACCATATAACGATGGTACTGGATCTAATCGTTACTGTACGTCAGGGCCTAGAGTTGCGATCGCATCTGTCTTCACGACAACCCTTTGCTCAAGATCAATAATGCTAGCCGTTTTCTGCCCCGCCTTGACGTAGACCGCCAGCAGCCGATTAGAGCTGAGCGGCTTTAGATTCAGAAGCTGACTGATATCGGTCAGCACTTCAACATACTGCTTGCCAAAAGCATCCGAAATACCAATGGTGCGATGGTCTACGCCGCCGAGATAATCATCTTCATTTGTATCTTGCTTGAAGACTTGATAGACAAACCGAGCGATCTTCTCATTCTTTTTCGCCGGAGGATTTGGATTGCTCAATGAATACTGCTTGGCCTCAAGAATGTTGTACTGATTGGTCTCAAATAAACGGTGGGACGCTAGAGAGCCAGAATCGAGAAATACAAGATTATGAATGTCCCCAGCCCTGCGCTTATAAGACCCCGAAGAGCCTGAGCGAGATCCACCCCAGTCGGCTTGAGTAATGTTGGCGACTAAGTAAGGAGTGCCCGAAATTGATTCAAAGGGCTGTAGAACCTTGCCTGGCTTTTCTTCTTTATCAGAAGCTTGGGCTGTTCCATCAGAGCGGGACTCAGTGACAGGGCTACATGCCCCGAGCAGAGCTGCGCTCAGCAGCAATATTAAGGGCGTAACCCTCACAGATGGCTTTATCATTCGAACGTGTTCTCTTACTCAGCTTTCAATTTAGTTACTGGCTCTATGCTCAGCGTTTCTATCATCATTCCCACTCTGAATGAAGCGGATTACCTCGCTCGAACGTTGCGCTGTTTAGAGCAACTAGATCCCCCTGCCGCTGACATCATTATTGTCGATGGCGGTAGCGTAGATGACACTTTAGCCATCGCGCAGGTTCCTGAGGTGACTGTTCTCTCTGCTCCCCAGGCGAGACGATCGATGCAGATGAACTTGGGAGCCCAGGCCGCAAGTGGAGAGGTGCTTTGCTTCCTCCATGCCGATACGTTGGTGCCTGATGATCTCATTGCTGTGATTCAAGCGGTACTGAGCAACTCTCAGGTCATTTGTGGTGCTTTTATTTCAGTGATGACAGGGCTAAAAACAATTTGCTGGGGGGTAACGCTGCAAAATTTTCTCAAAACCTATTGGGGGCCTCTTTTCTTTCGCCCCCACCTTTTCTTTGGCAAAGGGATGCGCCTGTTTTTTGGTGACCAGGTTATTTTCTGTCGACAGCAGCCCTTCTGGGACTGCGGCGGCTTCGATGCCGACATGCCCATTATGGAAGAGTCAGACTTTTGCCAGCGGATTACCCATTACGGGCGGATGCGCTTGGTCAATCGAGTTGTACAGGCTTCTGATCGGCGTGTTGCCCATCTGGGGGCACTCAAGGCCAATGCCATCTATCTGACTGTGGGGCTTCTCTGGGCCTTTGGCGTCTCGGCAACGAGACTGAAGAGGCTATATGCTGAGATTCGCTAGTGTTCCTGAAGCCAAGCACGGGTGCCGAAAGACTGGCAGGCGGTGGCGGCCACCTGCGCTGCCTGCGCGAGTGCCTCAGGGAAAGCATGGGACAAAATAAAGTGACAAAAGGCACCGTGGAAAACGTCTCCGGCTCCTAGAGTATCCACTGGAGTGATGTCCGGTACGGGAATGGTGCCCTCTATTTTTCCGTCCCGGTAGAGAATCGGCTGGTCGCCTTGCGTGATGGCAATCCGAGTAGGTTGGGGCAATCGATCCTGTAGATACTTGATGGTGGCTTCGGTCTTTGAGCAGCCGGGTGGATAGAAGTTGGCTGAGCAAATGGCGTAGTGAACGTAGGGCAGCACGTTCTCTAGCCCTGGCTTCCAGCTTCCACCATCTAAAACAATGGGGATGTTGGTTGCTTGAGCTGAGATTGCAACACTAATATCAATCTGGTGGCCATCAATCAAAATAATCTTAGTGGCGTCGAGCCGTTCCCAAACCTCCGGTGGAATTTGCTCTGGCTGAGCCTGCTGACGTTGGGCGTTGAGAGAGATGATGGCTCGCTCCCCAGTAGATTCAGTAACGATGATCGAAGAAATAGCAGGGGATTGGACTTGGGATGGCGTTAGATTTGCGATGGTCAATGACCGGCCTTCGGCCATCGCAACCCCTACCTCTTCCAAGTCAGACCGCATTAACTGGGTCATTGGATGAGTTCCCATTGCGGTGAGGAGCTGGGCTTGATTACCGAGGTGAGCAAAGGTGACGGCAGCATTGGTTGCCGGACCACCAGATGAGATCGCGCTTTCTCGCGCCACAACCTTTTGGTTTGCCTGGGGCGGTCCCTCAGCTAAATATATGAAATCCAACGTTGAGAGGCCAATAAATAACCCTAAGATTTTGTCACCTACAACGCTCATCTAAACCCCTTCGCCAAAATTGAGAGGTGCCAAACAAATTGCGCAGACATTGTCTGCGCAATTGATAAATGAATCACGCCAGACTCCAACCTTTCAGAAATCTCAGGCTGACAATCTTCAAAAGACTTCGAATGGGTCTAAAACCCTTTAATCAGTATTTGAGTCTGGATGTGATTCTCTGATTTGCTCAGCCTCAGGACAGTCCTCCGAGACCAAGAGGTCAGCTTCACCCTTCGGCACTGACGCAAGCTTACGGGTAATGGCCCCTACACTTTCAATCCGGATGATTTCTTCCCAAGAGCAAATCTCATCCTCCTCTTCAGTCTCGTAGCGCAGCGTCAGCAAATCCCCCTCAACATCGATAATGCGCGCGCGTTCTAACCATCGTTGCTGGTCTCGCAAGAAGATCCAAACGTCTTGGCCATCAGTATGGAGTTGATAGATCTTGCGACTTAGCATCGGTAGCCTCTCCTAAACATAGAGTCTGTAGCCATCAAAGGATCTGCAAAGAGTCAATAATCCGCAAATTCTACCCACCAGCATAACCTTTACACAAAAGCCTGTAGCCGATTCACGATATCTTCAGCGGGCATCACGCCCTCCAAACGCTCCACCGGATCACCTTGCTTGAAGAGTACCAGAGTTGGCAGCGCATGGACGCTATACTTGCTTGCTAAATTGGGATACCGCTCCGTATCAATCTTCACCACCTGCACTTGGTGCTTCATCATTGACTGCACCTGATCTAAAATCGGCGCTAGCATCCGGCAAGGACCGCACCAATCTGCATAGAAATCAACCAGTAGCGGTGTCTCGGATGCAGACAGCATCTCCTCAAAGCTCTTAAACTGTTTCTGAGTAGCCATGAACTCTCCCGGTGGCGTTAGGTATACCTTTAACTCTAATTCTAGGCGCAGAAAATCAACTTCACCGCAAATATAGAATTGATTCGTGATTTCTTAAGACTACAGCGCCCCGATTGTTATCTAAATTCAGATTTTTGAGTCAATCAGCACCAGAATCCTCAATTGAGATGGAGATTGTGCTCAATGACCACCTCTGTTAGATCATTCATGGTGATGCATCGTTGCTGATCCAGCTTGTCTAAGTAGCGTTTCTCTTGATAATACAGTTGCCGAATATCTTCTAGCTCTTGCAAACAGTAGCTTTCTTCATCTAGTAGTGTCTGAGCATGTTCAGACTCATCATCAATCATCTGCTGAATGTGCTGCAGATAAGCATTTAGAATTTGTTTTCCCTTTAGCTCTCGTTTAGCAGACTTGAGGGCTGACTCCCACATTTGCAGCAAATGGCGACATCGCTTTTCACAGGCAATGCGCTCTAGCCCAGCAGACGCCGCCCGAATCGAGAGGTTTGGCCTTAGCAAATCTAACTCCGTTTTTTCATTGAGTTGAATCAGGTGATAGATCTGCTTCAGCTCATCCGTAAAGGTTGTACAGAGATCTTGCACCGCCGCAATTAGATCCAACGACTCGGGGATCGGTGTCACTCCAGGATGAGACGCATAGTGCTCAGGATTAGCTTGGATGGCCTCCTCCTCTAATGCCAAAATCTGTCGCCAGAGAAATCGATGATGGGAAAAACTAAACTCTACATCTCGATCTTTCATCGCTTCACGCACGGTGGCGCGCTGCTGGGGCCGGTGAAGATAAATTCTTAGTAGCTGGGCCTCTGCAGCCTCCCGCAGCGTGTAGTCTGCAGGTCTTTGCCACTTTTCTGAACGTCCCAGCCACCGCTGCCCTCGTACCTGCTGCCGTAGGGCCTCTTCCAGCTGCAGTGCCAGTCGAGACTCCCCCTGACTGAGGAGTTCAGCACAATTGTGAATGTAGTGAGTCCGCAGCGCCGCGTTGGGAAGTTTGCCCAACAGTTCAACAATGATTTGGATTGCAGCCTGGAACTGATCAGCTTGCTGCAGATCTTGACCTGCAATTGCCCGCTGAATCTGCCAATCTAGCCACAGCGGAGCGGCCTCTACCAGCTGGTTATAATCCTCCCGACTTGCCTGCAGCAGAAACTCATCGGCATCTTTACCGTTGGGTAGATTGAGAACCCTGAGCTGAACATCACCACGATAGGCCAAAGCCTCAACCTCAGAGATGGCACGTTCAGCAGCCTTTCCCCCGGCAGCATCCGCATCAAAGTTAAGAACAATCCGCTTGGAGTCGGTATAGCGCAGCAACTGCTTTACCTGATGCTCGCTGATCGCCGTCCCCATAGAGGCCACCGCATTCGTAATCCCTGCCGCATGGAGGGCAATCACATCAAAGTAGCCCTCAACGACAATGGCCCGATCGTCTTTGACAATTGTTTTACGAGCCTTATCAAGCCCAAACAGCAGCTTACCCTTATTAAATAGCTCCGTCTCTGGAGAGTTGAGATATTTGGGCTCTTCTCCTGTTAGCGTCCGACTTCCAAACCCCACCACGCGACTTTGATGATCGTGAATCGGAATCATCAAGCGATCTCGGAATCGATCGTAATATCCCTCCCCTGACTTGCGGGGTACGATCAGGCCCGCCTGCTCTACCAAAGCCTCTGGAAACTTCTTGTCTCCGACAAGATGCTGGTAAAGGCCCTGCCACTCCGCTGGGGCGTAGCCCATCTGAAACTGCTGGATTGTCTCTTCACTTAACTGCCGCGTCTGGCGGGCATAGCTGAGTGCAAACTGCCCCTGGGGCTGACGTAGCGTGTGTTCATAGAAGCTACAGGCAATCGCCAAAATCTCGTAAAGCTGCTCCCGTAGCGATAGCTTGCGGTCGAGCTGCTGCTTTTCAGCTTTCGCCAGGGTCTGAACTGGGACATCGTAGCGCTGGGCTAACCCCAATACCACTTCGGCAAAGGAGCGCTTCTCCAACTCCATTAGGAACTTAAAGGCATTGCCCCCAGCGCCACAACCAAAACAGTAGTAAAACTGCTTTTCAGGACTAACGCTAAAGCTAGGTGTTTTTTCGTCATGAAAGGGACAGCATCCGACGAGATTGCGGCCCTGTTTACGCAAAACCACATGCTCTGAAACCACATCAGTGATGTCAGCAGACTGGCGAACCTGCTCAATCGTGTCAGGATGTATGCGGGGAATATCCATAGCTCAAGGATACCGTTCCTGTCGTCGTCCTAGAGCAGAAGCAACCAGCGAATACCAGGCTAAGATCAGCACCAAAAACGATGTAGCGCTTTGAGACATCACAGGGGATGGACTGATTGCCATTTGTCGCCGACGTCACTCTTAATATTTGTCCCAGTGTAAATGATCTTTATCGTTAATCAAGTCGCACCAGATGATGCAAAAAGATATCGGATCAACAACGACTGCAAAGCCTAACCTCATGGCACTTAGAGTCTAAGCTCAGAGCGCCAAATCTCGCTTGGAAAAACTTGGTAGACACGGTTACTTGCAAACCTTCAGAAGAAAGGCAGTTGAACAGGGAAGCAGAACACGGTAATATGTCTTCTCTAGCTTGTATTATGCTAGGTTCTAACTAATAAGGAATTATTTTCGGTTTTGAAGCTCGTTGAATAGACGTCTCTCCGAATCTAACCCTCTACCTTTTTCCGATTCTGGAGTTTGTTTGATGTCAGTTTATGTTGGGAATCTGTCCTACGATGCTACTCAGGACGACCTAAATCAGGTCTTTCAAGAGTATGGGACAGTTAAAAATGTTAAGGTTCCTACAGACCGTGAAACGGGTCGGCCCCGTGGGTTTGCCTTTGTTGAGATGGAGTCTGAAGCAGAGGAAGATGCTGCCATTGAGGCTCTAGATGGTGCAGAGTGGATGGGGCGTGACCTCAAGGTCAATAAAGCGCGTCCCCGCCAAGATCGCAAGCCTGCTGCTGGCGGTGGTTGGGGTGGCAACAATCGCTCCTACTAAGGCGATGTAAAGCCAGATTTTTTATAAAGTCTCTAGAGCAGACAGCGAGTCTGCTCTTTTTTAGCGTTACCCAGAGAACTAAGGCTAGGTAACGCTATTCATTTACTACAAGATAGGTGACCGGATGGCCCAAATTATTGTTGGTGAAAGCGAAGGAATTGAATCGGCACTACGGCGTTTTAAGCGCACTGTGTCTAAGGCCGGTATCTTTCCCGATATGCGAAAGCATCGCCACTTTGAAACACCCCTAGAGAAGAAAAAGCGTAAAGCGATCGCAAAGCGCAGAAAGCGCAGAATGCGCAGAAACTAGGCCAACGACGGCCTCATCATATTTTGCTGTGCCAGTAGAGCTTCGATCTCGCTGAGTAGCTCAGTTGAGTGCCAGCCCTTGTAGAGGTGTGAGACAGCGGCACAGCCCCCAGCCCCCACACCTTCCTTGACATAGCCTTGTTCATAGGCTCGAAGTTGGGGGTACTTTGATTTGGAGAAGTCAAGCTGACCCGCCAGCAAGGGAACTGCACCAATCAAATTGGCCAACCCTACCGTGTCTCCAGAGGGGTCTTCCGCAACCCAGCGTGTTGTGCCCACTACGACCTGCTCAGGATTCCAGGCTATGCGTTGGGAGCTAGCGATCGAGCGAGCTAGAGCATAAACCGCTAGCATCTGCGTTCCGCCTGCTAGCAGTACCCCACATGTCTGGCTAGCTGCAATCATCATGCCAGCCACTACAATTTGCATTGGGTCTCCTACTGCTGCGACTAGACCTATGGGGTCACTGGAGGAAAGATCGGCAACCTGCAGCCCAGCTTGAACGAGCTTCTGCTTTTGAGCGTGGTTACAGACTGGATGACTGCTGTTGATCTTCCCCGAAACCAGAAACCCCAATCCTGTCACAACCGCCTGCGCTGTCGTCGTCCCTCCCACCACGCACTCAGCACAAATAATGTAGCGGCCCGGAACCGCGAGTTTTTGCCCCCACTGCAGTCCCTGTTGCCAGAGTGCTTCTACGATATTGAGGGGTAATGCTGTGCCTGTTGATAGACAACGAGCGGGCTGGCCCTGCAGATCAACATGCTTAACGCTAGGGGGAATGGGTAGTCCAGCATTGAAAATCTGCGGTTTAATCTGCTGACCATTGAGCACAGCCCGAGAGATAAATACCGGTGAAGCCCCCTGTTCCAGTGGTGGAAGTGGATACTGGACATCTGGACAAGGCCCGTTCACTAGAAACTCAGCATCTGCGATTGCCGTATACTGCCGAGCCTGGGGTGTCGTGCCTGCTGCCGAAATGCCCGGCAGCAAGGCAGTCTCAGTGAATCCTAGTACACAGACAAATACCGGGGCACAGCCCCGATAGCGCTGAAGCCACCGCTCTCCCTGCTGCTGTTGGGTATAGACCCGAATCATTGATACTACTCTTCTTGATAGTCCAGCAGAATCTGCAGCCACTTGGGCGGATCTGGAATTGAGTTGCCCAAGCGCTCTAAAAGTAGCCAGGCAACTAAATGTACCAGCAGCAAATAAAGGGTTGCATTTAAAAAGACAAGCCCTACAGCACCTATTTGCACAACGATAATATCAGGCTGAATTAAAAGCCCTAGCTTAATAAACAGCCAATCTAGAAACCCCAAAACTTGGCGGTTAAGGTAGAGCCACAGGTTTGTGCCGACTAGCAGTGAGACCACGCCTACCTGAAAGAAGAGGCCAGCAGCCATGGTCAAAACACCCCAACCCATTGAGATAGACCACGGTGCTCGTCGTCGCCATAGCCCCCCCAGCAGGACTCCAACCACGCCGTAAGGCATCAGGAATTGAATACTCCGGGGTGGTCCCATGAGTACAGAAACCAATAAAGAGGTCACAAAAGCCGTCATCCAGGCGGCTCGTTTGCCCCAGCGTAGGTAAGCCAACGCCACCGGAATCGGAAAAAACATCCGCAGCAATGGCCCCGTGGGGATGTAGTAGTTAATCAGCCAAATTAAGGCCGTGGTACTCGCCAAGAAAGCAGTCTCCACCATCATTAGTGGACCTGCAATTAAATGCCGAGAGGACGGCACGTTCTTCTCGGCAGGTGGACCAACGGTGAATTCATCTAGCTCAGAAGATGACAAAGGCTCAGGCATGATTAACCGTTAGCAAAAAAAACGAAAATAATATTGATGACCGAGTGTAGAGCTTTTGCTGGACTTATTGAGAACGGTGGTGTCACAGGCCCGACCCTGAAAGGAATAGAACGTCTGCGAGCGCGATCACAGCAGTAAGTTTTCTAAGGCATCAACGTCCACGATACAGAGGGTATCATTATCACGCAGAATTAGTCCTTTCTTTTCGAGTTTACCTAAAACGCGGGTCACCGTCTCTCGAGCCATGCCGCTCAGGCTACTGAGCTCCCGATGGGGCAAATTAGGAATTTCAATGCCGCCCTGACTTTCTTTACCTTGGCCTTCAGCTAGAAACAGCAGAATATCGGCAACTCGTGAAGTGCTGTCCGATTCGCGTAGCCTTAGGCGTCGGTTAAGCTGGCGCAGACGACGGGCCATGAGCTTCGCTAGACGAATGCCTGCCTGTGGCTGAGTTTGCACGAGCGTCACGAAGTCGTTAGCGGGTAAATTCGCGACCATGGCAGGGGTGAGGGTAATGACATCTGTGGAGCGCGGTACTTCATCTAAAGGCGCCATTTCGCCAAAAACCTCTCCTTTGCCCACAATATTGAGCGTGACTTCTTTGCCGTCAATATTGTAAGTGCGGATTTTTACCCAGCCACTGAGAATAAAATAGACCGAGCTACCCCAGTCATTCTCGAGAAGAATGACGCGGTTGGCCGGATGCTCTCGAGTTACGACGTGAGCTACAGCCTGATCTACCACTGCATCAGGCAAGTCTGCAAAAAAAGGAGTTGAGCGCAGTAGGGCCTTAAGGTTTACATCGCGGGAACTTTGCCGATCTTCCATGTCAACGTGTCACTCTTGAGATAAGCTCAATGCTCGCCCAGCTATAGGATGGCGTCAGCAGTCGATGTGGCAACCATAGCAAACAAAGTTCCTCCAGCAATGCGAATACTAAGAAAAGTTGCAGTCGTTAAACAAGGTATGTTACATTCCTTTACAAGGAAAGACTAGTTCTTCTTTGTAGCCTTTTGTCTCCAAAATCAGCGTCTATCTTTTTTCGACACAGCAATCTTAAGCGGCCACAGTCTTGTGGCTGCTTTTTTTGAGAGCTTGTTGATATCGAAGATTAGTCGCGCAAGTTTGCAAAAGTCTTGTAGGAAGATTTGTGTTTGATCAGCAGGGACCATGTTACCGTTAAAAGTGACTTGGAAATTGCTATTGGCGCTTATCTCTGTACGGCAGCATTAATTGATCGGCGAAATACTTGATATCAGAATTTCACTAGTACTATTGCCAGGGTTGGGGCATTTAAGTTGTCTTGTGTCATGAAGTCATGGGTTAGCGCTAGCATGTTTGGTTTGTTGTCGCTGTCATTGAGCACGGATGTATAGCTTAGGGTTCTGTGCTCAAGCTTTGGAGGAAGGGTGTTCCAAAGCTTTTTCCGTTAGATTGATACAGGTTTGTTGGCCTTTTCCGGGGAGCATGCCGGGATGCATGTTCGACAGTGGCGGTCAGGAATACTCATCGTCTGTTGTCGCTGCTTGGGCTATGCATTTTTTGACTGTTGCTGGAATTTTTAAGTTTTGACCCGCTGGTTTGAAATAAAGTTTGTTGATATCTTATTTTGGAGGTAGTTTTCATGTCCATCCGTCTTTACGTCGGTAATTTGCCCAAAGAGCTAGACCGCCAAGAGCTGGAGGCTCTGTTTGCTCAAGAAGGTGGCGATTCGACTTCAACGAAGGTTGTGACTGATCGCAAGACAGGCAAATGCCGAGGCTTTGGATTTGTCACTGTTGAGACTGAGGAGCAGGCTGACCAGCTGATCGAAAAGTTCAACGGTCATGTTTTTAATGATAGTGCTCTCAAGATTGAGAAAGCTTTGCCCAAGGCCAGCCCTGCTGAAGACGCTGGTGGCTCTGGTCGTCCAAGCAATAGTCAGCGTGGCGGCAAGGGCAAGGCGCGGAACGCGAATTCTAATGCCCAGCCCAAGTCCGTTCAGCCTGATCCACGTTGGGCCGACGAGCTAGAAAAGCTAAAGGAGCTGCTGGTCGCGCAGACTCAGTCATAGGTTAACGAATCAGTCTATGACTGGTAGAGGGCTGAGCTATACAGTCCTTTCTCCTGGTGGGTTTCGAGGGTGCAGTCTGATTGGGGGTAGGCCACACAGGTTACGGTATATCCTGCCTCTTGCTCCTCAATGCTCAAAAACTTTTGTTCGCTTTGATTAACTTTGCCGCTGATGAGCTTGGCAATGCAGGCGGAGCAGTCTCCTTGGCGGCACCCAGAGGGCAGTCTCAGATTGGCGTCTTCGGCAATGTCTAGAATGTACTGATCTTCGGGGATGGTGAGGGTCTGATCAATCCCTTGTTCGGGATTTAGGAATCGAACCTGATAGTGGGTCATTATTTTGTCCGAGGTGATGCTGTTTATCTTTGAGAACTCAGGATATTGATGGCCTCTAGCAGGCCATTTGCTTTGTTGAGGGTTTCTTCATACTCACGATTGGGGTCTGAGTCGGCAACCAGTCCTGCGCCTGCCTGTACGGTAACGTGATGGGGATTGTTTCCTCTCACAACCATGGTCCGAATCGCGATCGCAGTATTTAATTGCCCTTCAAAGTCGTAATATCCATAGATGCCGGAGTAGGGTCCGCGACGACAGCCTTCGAGTTCGTGAATAATCTCCATTGCTCGAATTTTGGGTGCTCCGCTGACGGTGCCTGCGGGAAAGCATGCCTTAAGCAGTTCCCAGGCTGTTTTGGATGGGTCGAGCTGGCCTATGACATTGCTGACAATGTGCATGACGTGAGAATAACGCTCGATTACCATCATTTGCTGGTCGCTGACGCGAACACTGCCCTTGACGCAGACGCGCCCCAGATCATTACGCCCTAGGTCTACAAGCATGACATGTTCAGCAATTTCTTTTGGATCCTGCAGCAGATCTTGTTCAAAAGCCCGATCTTGCTGCACTGTTTTGCCCCGAGGTCGGGTGCCTGCAATGGGCCGCACGGTGGCCTGCAACGATCCATCCGAGTCGCCTAAATGTTCGGCCTTAACCATCACTTCAGGACTGGAGCCAATGATTTGCCAGTCTTTGAACTGAAAGTAAGACATATAGGGGGATGGATTAACTAATCGCAGCGAGCGATAGAGGTTGAAGGGATCGCCTGCATAGTCAATGGTGAGGCGCTGAGATAGAACCACCTGAAAGATATCGCCAGCTTTGATGTAGTCCTTCGCCCGCTCGACCTGCTGGCAGAATTGATCTCGGGTGACATTACTGGTGTAGTGGGGCGCTGTTAGGTTCTGGGGTGTTTTATGCAGCAGCTCTATAGATTGACGGTCTAGAGGGGTTTGTAGCTTTTTGACGAGTTGATTGACGCGATCGCAAGCCTTCGAATACGCTTCCTTGAGATTTTCTGCGCCTCGCAGGTCGGCATAGGCGACTGCCCAGATCTTGCGCTTCACCTGATCAAAAATTAGGAGCTGGTCCACCTGCATCCAGACGCCGTCTGGAAGATCGGTCTCCTGAGCCGGGTGGATCGGCACGCGCGGCTCCATCCAGCGGATCATCTCATAGCCCCAGAACCCAAACAGTCCACCAATCCCCGGCGGTAGCTCAGGCAGCGTTACAGGTTTGTAGGGAGCTAGACAATTGGCAAGGACGTCTAGAGGGTTGCCGGCGAAGGTCTCCTGAGTGCCCTGACGATGGAGCTGCGTACTTTGATCGCCGCGGGTCTCAAGTACCCATAGAGGATCGCAGCCTAAAAAACTGTAGCGGGCTAAATGCTCTCCGCCCTCTACGGACTCTAGCAAAAAGCTGTAGGGTGCATCGGCACAAACACGGTACCAGGCAGAGACGGGGGTGTCTAAATCTGCGACCCACTCTCGATAAACGGGAACAAAATTACCCTGCTGAGCCAGGGTCTCAAACTGTGAAAAGTCAGGGAAAATCATGAACTCGACCCCCATAGGTACTGAAAAAACTTGAGCCCCAAGGAGGCTCAAGTTAAAAGCTTAGCGAATGGCTAAGTGAAGATGCGGCAGTAGCCGACTCGAATTAATCGTAGGCTTCTTTGTCTGACCACTTAATGGAAGCCGGGTTAGGATTGTCGCCAATCTTGCGGTCAACCTTGCCAACCTGCGCTCGGCCTTCGGTAGACTTCTCAGGGGCAGTACCATCTGAGGGATGGAGAAGAGAGGTCTCGCCGCCGGGTAGCACCCGGTAAATCTTATAGTCCTTGATCTTTTGGGCGCGGAGCTGACGATAGGCAAGGGCAAGGCACTGCTCTTTGCGGGCTAAATACAGCAAATTCTCACCGGAGTGCATGGTTGCCGATCCGCCAGTGGGCATCTCGAAAACGTTCTCCTCAGGGCTTGTCCAAGTGATGGCATATTTCTCTTCTGTGTCAGCCATCGACAGCAAGCCACCTGTGCTGCCACCGAACAAAGGCGTTTGTCCAGTCAGTGTTTCTGCCATTAATTTTTTCTCCCAATTATGGTCTTGTTCGGGGTACCAAAGTCTTGATAACTACGGGGATCGTATCATCGCCAATGTGCAGTTTTATCAAGTTTGTGAGGAACTGTAACAGTTCTTCAGGTGGTCTTTGGGTCAACGACGACGTTTGGTGACCTTCGATGGCGCTCCCAATGCAATCGGGAGTGTGAAATAGAAGGTGCTGCCCAGATCTTTGCCTGGAGATGTGGCACGAATCTCGCCGCCTAGATTCTGAACAATTTGCCGACAAATTGCCAGCCCTAAGCCTGTTCCACCAGTCGTGCGCCTCAATGCACCTTCTTCTTGGTAAAAACGATCAAATACGGTTTCCAATCGGTCAGCTTCTATCCCTCGTCCGGTATCGGTAACGCTTACCTCTAACATTTGCTCCGTGAGTGGCTCAGCAGCCAGAGTGATCTGTCCCTCGGCAGGGGTGAACTTGCGAGCGTTGTCTAGGAGCTTGGCGAGCACTTCTACGAGCCATTCGCCGTCGGCCTTCACGAGGGGCAAGTCGGTAGGGAGTTCGACTGCAATGGTAGGGGACCTTGTCTCTGTAGGATGCGTCCGCACACGGCTGAGGGCTAAGTCGATGCACTCTTGCAGTGCTAGAGGTTCGGGGTTCGAGTTGACGCGGCCACTCTCTAGGCGAGATAGGGTCAGAAAGTCTTGGATCAGCTTGCGCATCCGTTCGGCGTCGGACAGGGCTGTACTCAGCATCACCTGCTGCAGCTCGTCCGGCATGTCGGGTTCGTTGGCAAGGCTCTCTAAACACACTTGAATGGTAGAAAGCGGTGTCCTTAGTTCATGGCCGGTAATGGCGATTAGGTTGCTGCGTGTGCGTTCGAGTCCCTCTAGCTGCTGGTTGAGGGTCTCGAGGTCGGTGAAGGATTGGGACTGAATTAGGGCAACGCCGACTTGAGATGCGATCGCATCTACCATCGAGATTTCCGACTCACTCCAGGTATAGATCTCTGCATGATGGAGTTCCACCATACCCAGCAAATGTCCTTGATAGAGCACCGGCACCATCAATAAAGATCGCAGCTGAGCCTGCTTCATCTGAGCCTTGAGGAACTTATTCTTAGATAAATGAGAGGGCACATCTTCAACGTAGACCCGCTCTTGACGCTCAGCCACCGTCTGAAACCACGGGTTATGTTGCAGAGACCAAGCCTGGGACAGCAAAGACACCTGCTTTGGCCCCGTGAACTCATACTGAACCTGGGCTTCCTCATCCTGCTCTTGACACTGATAGATAATGCAGCGGTGACTGTTGAGTGCAGTTCCTAACTCCTGTACCGCCGCCTGCAAGACCTGCTCAGAGTTTAGGGAGCGGCGAATCGTTGTGGTCATGGAGTTCACCAACCGCTCTTTGCGTTCTTGAGTCGCAATTTGGCGATAGGCCTTTTGCTGTCGATACTGCCCTGCCTGTAAATAGGTGACGAGCCGATCGGCAAAGGGAGCCGGATCAATGTTATTGAAGCCGTTGTCAGTCTCTCCATCTAACTGAGCAAGAGCCTGCTTGATTTTGGACTTTAACTTGGGCCGATAGTGGCTAATGCGCTCCAGCATCAGTTGAGCTGCCTGACAGGTTACTTGGCGATCGAACGTCCAGATTCCCTCAAAGCGACGCGCCTGATCCATGGAAGAGAGCTTCGGATCATCGACCGTTGGCAATTCTCGACACAGCAGAGAAATTGCATATTGCTGACCAACTACCACCAAATGCCATTCTTGGCTTAAGCCATCCTCAGGCTCAAAAGCGATGGACTCATAAGGGCCAGAAGCATTCTTGAACTCCGTATCTGGAGCCGCCAGCACGTACACCTGCTTCGAACGTTGAGCAATTCGTAGGTAGCGATGGGCTTCTTGACGGTAGTACCGCTCCCGCTGAAAACAAGCAATCACTAGAGGGAAGTCATCGGTACTGGCAAGCACCTGGTCTTCCATGGCGTGAGACAAGGCGGTCAAAGAAGATTTAAAGTAAATTTGTGGCCGAAGCTGGGGCTGAGCATCCAGCAGCATTTGGAGTACGGAAGTGGCAATAATCATGAATGTGCCCTTTTATCCAATACAGCCGCCGCCATCGATGCCGCGTCTGCATTGTTTCACTCTCAGAAATAACCCCCTATCCCAGCGGAGTGGCATAAATGCTCAGAGGTCTTTCTCCTAGCGTACTAGATTCCCCACCCTCCGACGTAATCTAAATCCCTTAGGGGGGGATAGTTTGTAACGGTATGTTATAACTCGCATCCATGGATATCCACCCACCTTGGCAACGACCATCTGTCGTTTACCACAGTCAGCGCTTGGCCCATAGTTTTCATCACTGGACTGGAGGCCAACTGGTGCCAGCGGCAGAGGCTACAGCAATGGCCCACCAAATGTTTGTAGCTCCTTTTGTTTTGCTTTCTCACGGCCTGGAGGCCGATCCGATTTTGAACTACGGCAATCAAGCCGCGCTGGACCTTTGGCAGACGGACTGGGAGCAGCTCACACGGATGCCTTCTCGATTAACGGCAGAACCCACGGAGCGTCAGGCTCGGGCTCAGCAATTGACGCAGGCCACCGCCGCTGGCTGCATTGAAAATTATCGAGGGATTCGAATCACTCGCACCGGTCGACGTTTCTTGATTGAGAACGCCACGATTTGGGATGTGCTAGATGAAGCGGGCGATCGCTGTGGGCAGGCGGCTAAGTTCTCTGACTGGATGTGGCTTGAGTCTGACTGAACCCCGGATTTATAAGTGAGATTCTGTCTGAGACGGATCATCCGAGATATCCTAGTACACTAGACTTTCTGCATGAATGGCTTAGATTTTGCGCTAGCCCCCTAAATCCCCCAATTTGGGGGACTTCAAGATCTTTAGTTTTCCCTCAAAGCTGAAGACTGAAGATTGAAGCATAGGGTCGCATGTAAAAGATTCATTGTTGGTCCTGATTTAGAAGCGTGATTGATCTTAAACAGCTACGGGAAAATCCAGAAGCATTCAAGGCGCGTCTTAGCCGCCGTGGAGACTACGATCTGCAGTCTTTGCTCGATCTAGATCAGAAGCAGAGAGGGTTAGAAACAGAGCGATCGCAACTCCAGGCCCGCAGCAATGAAATCGGCAAAGCCATCGGTCAGCAGATCAAGGGGGGAGCAGATCCCAAAGGCTCTGAAATTAAAGCACTCAGAGATGAAGGAAGTCAGGTCAAAAACACGCTCAATGACCTAGAGCCGCAAGAGCGCGATCTTAAAGAAAAGATCGAACAGTTCATCCTCACGATTCCGAACCTGCCCAGCGACAGCACGCCCGTCGGTGAGAATGAAACCGAGAACGTTGAGATCAAACGCTGGGGCGACGAATATATTCCAGCGACCCAAGAACTGCTGCCCCACTGGGAAATTGGTGAGCAGCTTGGCATTTTAAACTTTGGACGCTCGGTAAAGGTGGCCCAAAGCCGCTTTGTAACGCTGGTGGGATCAGGTGCAGCTTTAGAGCGAGCGCTAATCCAGTTCATGCTCGACCGGCAGATCGAGGCAGGCTACACCGAGGTTATTCCGCCGTTTTTGGTTAATAGTGCGTCCCTAACCGCGACAGGGCAGCTCCCCAAGTTTGCCGAGGATAGCTTCAAGTGTGAAGACGATGACCTCTGGCTAACCCCCACTGCCGAAGTTCCGGTCACGAATCTCTACCGAGATGAGATCTTGACGACGGATCAGCTACCGATCGCTCACTGCGCCTACACCCCCTGTTTTCGTCGAGAGGCCGGCAGCTACGGACGCGATACGCGCGGTCTGATTCGCCTGCATCAGTTTAATAAGGTGGAGCTGGTGAAGTTTGTGCATCCAGCGACCTCTGCTGAGGAACATGAAAAGCTGCTGCAGGACGCGGCCGCAATTTTGGAAGCCCTCAAGCTGCCCTATCGTGTTTTAGAACTATGCACTGGGGATCTTGGGTTCTCAGCAGCCAAGTGCTACGACCTAGAAGTCTGGCTACCCTCAGCAGAGACCTATCGTGAAATTTCTAGCTGCTCTAATTTCTTGGATTTTCAGGCTCGACGCGGGAATATTCGGTTCAAGGAACCGGGGCAGAAGGGAACTCAGTTTATCCACACGCTGAACGGCTCAGGACTTGCTGTGGGGAGAACGATGGCGGCGATCCTTGAAAACTATCAGCAGCCCGACGGTACCGTTAAGATTCCAGATGTTCTGCAGCCATATCTGGGGCGTCAGCAACTCTAGTCTTTTCACCGTCGTCAGCCCTCAATTGTCACCGGATTCTGATGCCTTACTCAGAGAAAAAACAATGGTGAGCGCATCTGGTTGTTATAAATGAGAAATGGCGTTTTTCTCGCTAAAATCAGTTAAAATGTCAAACTAAGTTGGCTTATCAGTTGGTTAAGCTGCGTTAGCCGTGGTGAGTGAAAGGCAGTTGTAGGTGACCTTCAATCCTTATATCAAGGATCGCTTAGGTTGTCAGAACAAGTTGATGAGGGGGGTATATGGGGATGGATCCTAGGAGTCAGTTGTGTCTGGGGCTCTACCTAGATTCAGATATTTTTCAGGGGCTGGTCTCTGAATTGAATCAGAGCTATGGCCAGACGCTTCAGCAAGTTCCTTTAGCGGTGGCACTGCAGGCGATGCATCAAGCATGGGAGTCTTGCCACGAGACCTTTGATTCGGCGGGTGAATTTGAGTCGGCTAGTGAGAATGATTAGGTAAGAGATTGCCTCGAATGTGATGGGTCATGCATCAATGATCACGGGGCAGGCACCTCAATGTGGTAAAACTGCAGAACCTTGCTGCCTATGTAGTCAAAAGATCAACGGCAGTTATGTCCCACTCGAAGCTTCCTATGTCTAAACGCCTTACCCTTTCCTTGGTTCTAGGGACGTCTCTATTGCTTGGGTGTGGCACCCAAGACACCGCAAAATCGCCTAGCCAGATATCGGAAACTAGCCAGATCGTTAGTGATGCGATCTCGCCTCTCACCTCTCTCCCCTCAGAAATTAGAGCCGACCAGCTTAAGCAGCTTGCCCGAGGGGGATCTAAGAAAGAGAAGAGACAGGCAAAGTACCTGCTCGCCACCGATCTGATTGAGCAGCAGCAGGGTGAAGCCGCCTTAGAATATCTGGACGGATTAGACAAAAAATATTCGGTACTCAGGGGGGAGGTGCGTGTTCTGCAGGCCAAGGCCCATACCCTTGCTAATGAAACCGAAAAAGCCCAGGAGATCTGGGAAAAGATTCTAGACAAACAGCCGGAGGAGCCGGCGGCAGCGGAGGCTCTGTTTGCCTTAGGGCAGCAAGATCCACAATTTTTAGATCAGATCATTGAGCAATTCCCCAGTCATCCTCGGGCTATTGATACTGCAGTGGAGCGGCTCAAGGCTAACCCTGCAGATGTGAAGATGCGGGTACTGATCGTAAAATATGGTCACTGGCACCCTGACTATGGTCGCTATCTACAGCGACTGATCACAGAGTTTGAGGACCAGCTCCAGCCAGAAGATTGGCAGGCGGTTGCCTTTGGCTACTGGGATCGACAGGTCTATAAGCAGGCAGCCTTAGCTTACGAGCAGTCGCCCCAAAATTCTCTAACGGCTTTTCGAGCGGCGCGAAGCCTGCAGTTGTCGGGGGGAAAAGAAGGTGCGATCGCATCTTATAAACAGATGATCGCTGACTACCCTGATGCCGAAGAAACCGCAACAGCCCTGCTCAAGCTAGGGGAGTTGAGGGGATTTGCGGGTCTGCCTCAGCTTGATCAAGCCTTGAAGCTGGCAACCGCGAATAAAGAGACGCACCGAGTTGGCCAAATCTTGCTCGCCAAACATCGAGTGTTGAAAGAGCAGCAGAGTCCTAAGGCTGCGAAGGTCCAGGAGCAGTTACTCAAAGATTATGGTCAGACCGAAGCCGCCGCAGAATTCCGGTGGGACGCGGCTCAAAAACTGGCTGAGGCGAAGAATCTCAAGGCCGCTCGTAACTGGGCACTGCAGGTGCAAAAGGAGAATTCTGAAAGCGAACTTGCGGCCCCGGCAACCTTCTGGGCGGGGAAATGGGGCGAACGGCTGCAGCAGCCCGATGCTATGAAAGAGGCGTCACAGTCCCTTTGGAAAAATCATCCTGAATCCTATTACACGTGGCGTACCGCATCGCTAGCAGGCTGGAAGGTGGGAGATTTCAGCACGGTTCGGTCTGTGCAGCCGAGGGTCAATCGACCGCCCTCTAAACTCCCGCTCCCGAATGGTTCCCCAGCTCTGCAGGAGCTATATCAGCTGGGCCAATCGCAGACGGCCTACGAACGCTGGCAGTGGGAATTTAAAGATCGCGATCAGCGTTCTTTTGAAGCACAGCTCACTGACGGGATCCTGCGGGTGGAAGCGGGGGACTATCTGAGGGGCATGTTTATGATCCTCAATCTGTACTATCGGGCGCAGGAAGAACCGGAGCAGAACGATCTCTATCAACAATGGCGGCAGGATTCGAGGTTTTGGCAGGCGCTCTATCCCCTGGCTTACTTCCCTGAAGTCTCTAAGTGGGCGAAACAACGCAACCTTAATTCGCTCATGGTTTTGGGACTCATTCGCCAAGAATCTCGCTTTCAGCCAGAGATCCGGTCGGTGGCGGGAGCGATGGGGCTGATGCAGGTGCTGCCTTCAACGGCAGAGCAGACTGCTCAGCAGATTGGGCTGCAGAACTATGAAATCACCGATGTTGATGACAATATCAACCTGGGAACGGCCTATTTTGACTATACCCATCAGCTCTATGACCAAAATTCGATGCTTGCGATCGCAAGTTACAACGCTGGCCCCGGCAATGTCGCCAAATGGCTACGAGAGCGCCCTAACACCAGCGCAGATGAGTTTATCGAAGCGATTCCGTTCCCAGAGACCAACACCTACGTCAAAGTCGTTTTAGAGAATTACTGGAATTATCTACGGCTGTACAATCCTGCGATTGCAGAGCAACTGCAGAAGCAGCAGACTTAACTTTGGGCGACCACGAGATCTCGCCCTTTATTCTCCTTCAATAGAGATCGACGCGGCCAGACTAAACACCGCAGCAGAATCCATGTTGCCCGTATTTCGCCAGGAATTTGTCGATAGTGCCATCGTCCCGGACGGCAAAAGAGCGCTTGGATAAGCTGACGCCGTTGGCTCTGGCTGAGGTCAAAGGCAAGCCGTAGGTGCTGCTGCTGACCCTCAACTTCGTTACTGATGACGGTCCCCTGCAGTACGAGATTCTCATCTGGAATCTTGAGGGTCATGGACGTCTGCAGCTCAATCGGAGGCTGATCCGTTTTGGCAATCATCAAGTCAGCCCCTTGCTCAGACACCAGTGTGGTCACGCCTGTGAGAGAAGAGTTATCACCGCAATGAATCTGGACCGGCCATCGCAACTTAAACCAGTGGTAAGGATCTGTTTTGGGTCGTTCCACTAAACTGCGCAGCGCAACGCCAATCATGAATAGGTTATAGCTGCTCCAGAAGAGGCCGATGCTAGAACCTCGATAGGTGCTGGCGACATCCAGCAGTAACTCCCTCGTGATCAGCCCTTTCAGATTCAAGACAAATGAAATTAGCGTGATCGCTAACAGCAGCAGCAGCGGCCAAGCCAAGCGCCAGTTAAACGACGCCTGATCTTTAACAAGACCCTTTGGACTCACTGTAAAACCCTTGCTAAAGGGACTCAGAAGAGAGGCTACAACGGTGGCACTGAGAGGTATGGCAACCGATAGCCAGTACACATCTGAAAGTAGAGCCGAACGGGAACGCTCATTGAGCCATGCATAGGCTGAGAGCTGAACTAGATAAAGAGGCACGAAAAAATACAGCAGGTCTGGATAAGTGAACCGGATTGGCACCAAATCCCAAAACGCATAGATAATCGGAATGATTAAAAAGAACAGTCTCGTAAAGGCATTCAGAGTATTGAGCAATCCTTCAAAATGACTTAGTCTCTGGAGCCAAGTCAGGCCCGGTATGGTCAGGGGGTTGCTGTCAATAAAAAAGGCCTGCAGCGTTCCACGTGCCCAGCGCGCACGCTGCCCTGCGAAGGTTTCCATATTCTCGGCAGCGAGCCCTGCACTCAGCTTCTCGCTCAGATACACCAGCTCATATCCCTGGGCTGACAGACGAATCCCCGTGAAATAATCCTCACTTAAAGAGTTGGTCACGAAGCCTCCGACCGACTCTAGGGCGCTGCGGCGCATCACAAACGAGGTGCCACAACAGACCATGCTGCCCGAACTGCCGCGAATCGGCTGAATGTAGCGATAAAAGATTTCTTCGTCTGGGTTCATCACGTCTGCCCAGCCGAGATTACGGGAGACGGGGTCAGGGTTGTAGTAGCTCTGAGGGGTCTGGACCAGGCAAATATTATCAGTCTGGAAAAATCCAACCGTGCGGTGGAGAAAGTTTTCTGTGGGGATAAAATCAGCGTCAAATACTAGGAGTAGCTCACCTGAGGTAGTTGCGATTGCATGATTAAGATTCCCCGCCTTAGCATGGTCACTTTCCGATCGAGCAATGTACCGGCAACCGAATGTCTCAGCTAATGCCGCCACCTCAGGGCGGGCAGTATCGTCCAAAAGATAAATCGTCTTATGGGGATAGGCCATCGCCTGACAGCCCACCAAAGTTCGCTCCAGAATGAACAGCGGCTCGTTATAGGTCGGAATCAACACATCAACCGAGGGCGTATAGGTGCCGTTGTGAACCGCTACCGCCATCTGATCCGCGCGTCGACTCTGATCTTTGTGGCGCAGTACCAGCAAAAGCTGAATGCTCGTGGCCCCCAGCAACATTAGCTCGGCCCCCAGCAGTCCTAAGCTGAAAATACCGTTAATCGGATCCGTCACATTGAGCGTTGCCAGTAGCCGCCAAAGAATATAGCGAACTGTCAGCGCCAGAATAATGCCTACCACAATGGTCCGAGACCAGGGCCGGGGCTGCGGAGAGCAGCGCATTACGCCTAAAACCACCAGCATCAAGCTAACTGTGGGCCACCATAATTGCTCCGCAGGTACAGTGGAAACATCTAGCCAGGCTGGTGGATGCTGCTGCCAAGCAGCCATAGCCTGAAAGAAACTGTGTGTTAGCCCCCCCTCCGTGAACCAGGCAATCATCAGCATCACAAAGCCAATGGCAGATCCCAGGAGAACGAGGGTTGTGGCATGGGGCTTTTTAAAACGACGGCCATCAATCATCCGCTTCTCTTGAGGGGGCTGGGACGGAGCCATCGACGTAAAATGCCTCTGAATGTGCCTTGAAATGTCTGGTTTTGCTGTCATTTGGTGAATGACCGGATATTTCTGAGTTTAAGCTCAGTATCATGCAATGAACTGAGAATGAGATGAGGGTAGAATCAACAACTTCCCAGGAAAGATTTCAGTAAAACCTTAGATGAAACCCAGGAAAAACTTGGGAAGCGGCCGTTAAGGTAGCAATATGCATTCATTCGGAGAATATTAAATGCGTTCAGCTAATCATGTTGCGGCCATCGGTTTAGTGTCTATTCTTACCTTTGGTGGTGTTGGAGCCATTACCCTCTCGCAACCTGCCACTGCCAACCAGGGCCAAGCCCAACAGGCTGGAACCTTCGTGGGCGTCGATCATCCAGCAGAGGGGAAGGCTCACATTGTGACCAACGAGGGTAAAAATTATCTTGTCTTTGATGACGCATTCCAGTCCCATGAGGGGCCTGATCTATTTGTACTTCTCCATCGATCCGAGGTTCCCGAAAGCTATGCCGAAACAGACTATGTCAATCTAGGAGATCTCCAAAAGGTTAACGGAATGCAGGTGTACGAAATTCCCGCTGATGTTGATCCCTCGACCTTTAAATCTGCCGTCGTCTGGTGCCGTGAATTCAACGTCACTTTTGGCTATGCGCCTTTCCAAAATTAGTGGGACTAGAGACCGCTGAAATCAATCGATCGACGGTTGCCCGCTGAAGTTGAGGTTGCCTAGACGCCGCTAGACTTGCGAGTCCAGGCAGGCAAGGGGAGAATGCCTTTAGTATGGCTATATTGCAACGGGCAAGGAGACTGAAAAATCGATGGCGATAGACGACATAATTCTGCTGCTGCATCCAGCCCTTGCTGTGGCCGTAGTTTTCCCGCTGATTGGGATGGTTCTGAATCGAGCTTGGCTCACGCGAACGCGTCGCTTGCAGTCTGCTGCGGGGGGCAAAAGCAAGATTGCTCCGGTCGTCGGTCCAGAGCATCTTCAGCTTGGCCGCTGGCTCACGGGTCTAGTGACGGGCCTCTCTCTGATCGGCATGGCTCACCCGATCAGCAGCAATATCATTAATCAAACGCTCTGGACAAAGGAGCCGTTCAAAGTTGCTTTTATTGGCTTGATGTTTGCTGCAACTATTGCCACGCTGGTGCTTTTGTACCGTGCTAAGCCCTGGTACTGGCGAGCTATCTTTGCCACGCTCAGTAGTCTAGGTATCATTATTTTGGGCGCTCAGGACGGTATTTTTCGCCGCGATAATGAGTGGTTCATATCGCACTTCTATTACGGCATTGCAGCCACTGTATTGATGATTATCTCGCTGGCAATTGTGCCAGAGATTTACCGCGATCGCTCTCAAACATGGCGACGGATTCATATTGCCCTCAATTGCTTTGCCACACTGCTCTTCCTCGGGCAGGGGCTGACGGGCACCCGTGATCTATTAGAAATTCCACTGAGCTGGCAGAAGCCTCATATCTATCGCTGTGATTTTGAACAGCAAACCTGCCCTGATGCCAACAGCCAGCTTCCGCTCACGAGTCCGCCTCTAGTATGAGTGAGTCCAATGCTTTAGTGGTCGGTGCTAGCCAGGGTATTGGTCTAGGCTTTGTCCACCATCTGCTGCAAAAGCCACAGATTACAAAGATCTATGCGACCTATCGATCACCCGCGTCCGCTGCAGGACTGCTGACGCTGGCAGAGCAGGAGCCGAGGATACACTGCCTGTCCGTTGACATCACCCAGGAAGAACAAATTGCCCAGTGCTGCGAACAAATTCAGATGGAGAGCACCTATCTGCACTGGGTTATTAACTGTGTGGGCATTCTTCATGAGGGAGAGCTAGCGCCAGAGAAGGGGCTTAGACAGCTTAATGCAGAAAAGTTAACGCGCTATTTTCAAGTCAACAGCATTGGAGCAGCCCTGCTGGCAAAGCATTTGCTGCCGTTGCTGAAGCATCGCGATCGCAGCACCTTTGCCACGATTTCGGCCAAAATTGGCAGCATTGGCGATAACCGTTTGGGGGGCTGGTATGGGTATCGAGCCTCGAAGGCGGCTCTCAATATGTTTATGCGAACGGCGGCGATTGAATACCGACGCCGGAGTCCCCACACCATTATCGTGACGCTCCATCCAGGAACAACGGATACCAAGCTATCAGAACCTTTTCAGCGCAGCGTACCTCCCGAGAAACTATTTTCTATCGATCGCACCGTTACGCAACTGCTGACTGTATTAGACAGCTTAGACATCGATAATAGCGGCCAGTTTTTCTCCTGGGACGGTACCCCTCTTCCCTGGTGAGCCATTCAGCACCAATTATAAATCTCATGCCTCTCTATTCCTCTGGTTCTCTCTCAAGAACGGCTATACCCATTCCTTCAGAATGGTAAGTTACGAAGGAAGCAACTCCGGCAGTGATAGATGATTCCCCAGCGTAAGTTTCGATTGACACCTCTCGTTTGGACCGTACTTTTAGTAGGGTTAGTTAGCTTTGGCTGGCTCCAGCCCCAGCCTGGATGGGCGGCAAATGAACGCAACGTCAACTATACGCTGGCCGATTTAAAGGCGACCGATTTCTCGAATAAGGATGTTTCGGGCACTTCTTTTGCTGGGGCCGATATGCGGAATGCTGATTTTCATGGAGCGAATCTGTCGGCTACGATTTTGACCCAGGCCGTCTTCCAGCGGGCAAATTTGAGTGGTGCAGATCTGTCGGAGGCGTTTGGCGATCGCGTCATTTTCAATGATGCTGATTTGAGCAATGCTCTGTTTGTAAATGCCTTGCTCACCTCCAGTATTTTCTACAACACGGATATTACAGGGGCCGATTTCACTGATGCCCTGATTGATCGGATGCAGGTCACAATGCTCTGTGAAACGGCGGATGGTGTCAATCCTTCAACAGGTATGGATACCAGAGAAAGTCTAGGGTGTCGTTAGGCTCTCAAAAAGCCAGAAGGATGCGCAAAAGCAATCTTAAGACAATCTTGCTTGTATCTAAAAATACATAACTGCGGCACTGCTGTTCTGTAAAATTCAGGCTGAAGTAAGCATGTTTTGTTGTTGGTCATAGACCTGCATTTTTAGTGGTGCATCGGTGATGTACTTGAGTGTTTGTTGCGTTCAGAGTTGAAATTTATAATGGCTAATCTTGGTGTGAGTTTTATGAGCTTTAAAGTTGCGATCGCAACCCTATCACTGATCGGTTTAGCCGCAACATCGGCCACCGCTCAAGCTGTCTCAGACACCGATATTGAATCTTTTTTGGGACTCACTTCAGGAACGATCGATGGTCTGGGGAATGGTGATGCAACCGAAGGCTCCGCTATTAAACAGACTTTTTCAGGGACTACCGGACAAACCTTAACATTTGACTGGAACTTCCTTACGAACGAAAGCACGCCTTCGTCCTTCAACGACTTTGCTTTCATTTCACTTTTCCCCGATGGCAACTCAACCCTTGCAGACACCAACTCGCGTTTTCCGTTGCTGGGAAACAATGTTAGCTTTAATAGCGAAACAGGCTTCAATGCCTTCTCTTTCATTCTGCCTGCAGATGGGGACTACACGCTGGGCCTCGGTGTCGTAGATGTCGGCGACACGGTTGTTGATTCCGCTTTGTTGGTGGATAACCTGAATTTAGGCACAAACGGTAGCTTTGAAACGGGTGAGTTCTCAGGCTGGGAAACCGTCGGAAATGCTACGATTGCTGACTCTTCCTTTGGAATCGATCCCACAGATGGAAACTCACAGGCTTTGCTAGCCACAGCAGCAGTACCGGAGCCAACAACCATCTTAGGTTCCGCTTTGCTGCTCGGCGCTGGAGCTTTTCTGAAGCGCAGGGCGCGACGGTCTCAGAAGGCCGCTACACAAGAAGCCTAGTAACAGACAATGCTTTGATGAAGGCTGCTGCTTATGGCAGCAGCCTATCTTTAGGCTAACTTCAGGAATGCAAGCTAGTGATGCTCCTCTAAAAAAGCATTGAGTTCCTGAACAATCCACTTCTTCTCTGGATTCGTAAGCATCTCACCGAACTTGTGAGGCAGGGGCGTTGCTGGCAAGACACAGGCATCAACCTGACGCCACCCTCTGGTGTATGAAGCTTGCAGTACAGCTTTGCTTAGATTGGAAACCTTGCCCAACACTTGTCTTCCGGACCATAGGGTCTGCCATTTAATTCGAAACTGTTGCTCGTTCATCTCGACACGAGTGCGCCCCGTCAGCTCGAAGATTGCCACTGCCGAGAACCTTAGCCCCAAGACCGAGAGCAGAACTGCACATAAGATCAAAATAGACGAATTCATTCCCCCACCCGGTGGAGCACTGTTGGCTTTGAGCAGCACAAGAACATTCCAAAGCAGTACAGATATTGTCGCTCCAATAAAAAAAGTTTCTGTTTGCAGACCAATGGGTGGAATATTAAGAGCAAATTTTGTTTGAGTCCTTTTAAGTTGAATGCGACTACCTGGAGGTTTATCAGACGGCTCTACAGCGCTGGAGGTATCGTGAGATTTTTTTTCAAGGTGAACACTTTTGAGGGCTGCGAGGGCTCTCTGTGCTGTGATAAATCGCTCCTCAGCAATGGGCTCAGTCATTTGTTCAAGCCAACTGGCAAAGTGAGGTTTGATCTCAATCTGCAAATTGTCTCGAAACATAAGCTTGAGACGCTTTTGCGGTAAGTCTCCTGGGTGACAGCCGGTCAGCAGAAAAATTAGTGTTGCCCCTAGCCCATGTAGATCAGTTGCACCATAGGCTTGACTACGAAATTGTTCGGGTGCCATATAGCCGTAGGTACCCACAATCGTACTGCCGTGGGCCGTCGCATGACTTAGCACGGCCTGTACTGAGCCAAAGTCCACTAAATAAATGCAGCCATCTTGACCACGAATAATATTATGGGGCTTGATATCTCGATGAATGATGGGTGGCGTCAGGCCATGTAGATAGATCAAGATATTTAGCACCTCAGAGGCAATCCGTTTCGTCTCAGCCTCTGTTGACTGCCAACCTCTCTCGACTAACGCAGCCAACGATCGACCCGGTGCTAAAGCCTGTACGAGATAAAAGAGGCGATCGCGGTCACTATCAACCTGGAAGTAGTCCAGATACTGCGGAATTCCCGGATGCTCAAGATGGGAAAGAACTTGAGCTTCACGCTCAAATAGTTCTAACTGCTTCCAGCCCTGCATTCCCCGAAAAGACATGACTTTGAGAGCGACTCTCTGATAGGTTTGCACGTCCTCTGCTTCATAGGTCGTTCCAGAACTGCCTTGGCCGAGGGAGCTAACAATACGGTAGCGTCCAGCAACAACATCGTTTGTGGTGTGTATGTGGTCAAACACGGTGGTTTCCAACTCTCAACGGCACCGATGCAAGAGACTGCTTTGATCATTAGACAAGCCGCCCATGCTTCTGCATATAGGATGCACACGAGAGTTTGTATTTATGACTCAGCCCGGAGGCAGACCGTCTGGTCGCCCCCCAACCCAGCTGCGGAGCCATTCTTGAAGCTCAGTAGGTGTAGAAACAGGTGGCTTTTGCCACGGTGAGGCGCACCAGACAATAAAAGCCGCGAGCAACAGGAAAAAGACGCCGAAGCCGATCCCAAACCCATCGTTACCATTCTGTAATGCACTAATGATAAAGCTGAGGCCAAAGCCCAAGGGAATGAGGCCAATAGCTGCAAACATGATGTTGAACAGGCGGCTGGTGCCTCGTCTGATTCTTACATTTGGGTTATGGAGCTTAAGACACTCAACAACCTCAAAAACCAATGTGTAATAGTTGTGGCGCTGAATGCCCGTTTTCACGTCGTTGCACTTGATCGAAACTTTGTCTGATTCGGTCGATAACTGAAACTCCGAAATCCAGAATCTTTTGGAGGGTAGATCGGTGAAGTGCCCCCCAATCAACTGCGAAAGATCAATCTGCTGACCACTCGGCGTCCTTAATATTTTCCCAGATAGAAGCCAGCTCTGGGCTGAACGCAGAGGTGCAGGCTTAAACGTGATCTCCATTATTCTCTTGAAAACGTATATTCGGCAAGGCCCATATGCTATCACGATAAAATCTACTCTAGCTTGGCCTTTGCGGCGTAGAGCCCTTTGAGGTTGTACCAGTTTAAGAAAATGCGCGCCACTTCCAAGGCCATTTGAGATTTCCCGCGATCGATGAGCCACTGGAGCAGCGGTCCTAGGGTTTTTTCGTTTAATCTGCCCCCTAAGGTCAAACTTCCCCACAGGAGTTGGTGAATCCAGGTCATTTGAATCATCATCCGCACGTTCAAAGTGGGATGCTTTTGGTAAAACAATAGCCCCATCCGGCCTGACTGCATTTCTCGGTCAATCAGCTTTGGAATTTCCTGTAGCGAAAAGGGTGGATGCCAGTGGTAGCCAACGGCTTCAGGAACTTTGATCAGCTTGAGGTCTAACTTTTTGAGCCGGACGCCCAGCTCTAAATCCTCCCAGCCATACTGCTGAAACTGTTCGTCGAAAAGGCCCGCTTTTTCTAGCCAGTGACGGGCAATAGCAACATTCCCCGTCGCAAAGTAGGCCGCAGAAAAATCAGTCAGCGTATAAGGCTCGGTCGTCGGCTCGTCAAAGTTGCAGGTATTGATAACCCGACCGTAGGTAAAAATCCGCTCATGTCTCAGTCTTGCTTGAGCTGTCGTCAAAGCAAGGGCATGGGCTGACAAGAAAGCTTCAGTGACCACCAAATCACTGTCGATAAAAATAATAGTGTCGCCGTCGGCCTTCTGAACCCCAAGATTGCGAGCGGCAGCCGGTCCTTTATGGGCCTGTTCGTAGAGCTGAATATCAGGCATTTCTTGTCGGAGCCAGACAACGGTGTCATCCGTTGACCCGTCATCTACGACCACGACTTCATAGCTGTGCTCAGGAGCGAGATCTTGCTGAGCAAGTGCCTTCAAACACTTCTGCAGAATGGGCAGACGGTTATAGGTAGGAATAACGACGCTAAAAAACAAATGCCTAACTGAACGCTGCTTGCCCCAGGATATCGCACCGCAAAATTTAGATCTTGCCTAGAGTGATAGAGGTTAGCCCACTTCGCCTGCTTCGATAATCCGCTGGAATAGATAGCCCGTTCCCCGAGCGGTGAGAATTAGTTCTGGATTGCTCGGATCTTCTTCGAGTTTGGCCCTCAGTCGTGAAATGTGAACATCCACTACCCGCGTGTCCACATGACGCTCAGGAGTATAGCCCCAAACTTCCTGCAGGATTTCGGAGCGAGAGAAGGCTTCGCCGGATCGACTGACCAACAGTTCTAAGAGGCTGAACTCCATGCCAGTTAAACGAATGCGCTCATCGCCCTTGTAAACCTGGCGCTTGTTGGTATCAATGCGGAGGTTGGCAACCCCGATCACACCGGAGCTGGGGATTCCTGGCGCACCGTTTTTGCCCACGCGACGGAGCACGGAGCGAATGCGAGCTTCTAGCTCTTTGGGAGAGAAAGGCTTAACCACATAATCATCGGCCCCTAGCTCCAGACCTGTAATCCGATCGGCGACATCACCCAGTGCCGTCAGCATGATGATCGGGATATCAGATTCTTTACGCAGCTCTTGACAGACCCCATAGCCGTCTAGCTTCGGCATCATCACGTCTAGCACCACTAGATCGGGGATGGCGTCATGAAAGGTTTCGATGGCTTCTTCACCATCGGCGGCGGTCACGACATCATAGCCAATCATAGACAGTCGAGTTTCGAGAATCCGGCGGATGCTGGCTTCATCGTCAACAACGAGTATTCTTTCTTTATTCGAGTCCAATTTTTTTAATACTCCTTCATCTCAAGTTCTGTCAAAAGGTTAAATTTTTGATCGCTTACCCTAAGTTACCATGACATTAATGTCAGTTGAAAACGATAAACTCCTTTAGGCATAATCGTTTCAGGAATATTTAAGATTTCGTTTTTTATTACGAAGTGTATGGCTAAATCAAGATCGCAATATGTTTGTCAAGAATGTGGTGCATCTTCGCCCCAATACTTTGGTAAATGTCCGGCCTGCCATGCCTGGAATACGCTTGTAGAGCAGGTCGTTGAACCCATAACTTCAACGACAGACGGTGCGCGTTTGGTTAATCAGCGCTCTTCAAAAAAGCGACGTGCTCCAGCTCCACCGCAGGCGGTATCGGCTTTAACGCTGGCTCAAATTGCTGATAATCCAACGCAGCGATTTAGTTCAGGCTATCTAGAACTTGATCGGGTTCTGGGGGGTGGAATTGTGCCGGGTTCCCTGGTGCTGATTGGGGGCGATCCGGGTATTGGAAAATCAACGCTGCTTTTGCAAATTGTGAATCAACTGAGTCAGCGTCAGTGTGTTCTCTATGTCTGCGCTGAGGAGTCGGGGCAGCAGGTGAAGCTCCGTGCTCAGCGCCTTGGCGTCCAGCCAGCAGGGGTGCTGAACCATGATTCTTCAGGGGCTGGTGAGTCTGCTGCTGAGAACCCTGACCTTTACTTGCTGCCTGAGACGGATCTGGAAACGATTTTGCAAGAGCTTGATTCTCTGAAGCCTCAGGTTGCCGTAATTGACAGTATCCAGGCGCTTTATTTTTCGTCTCTGACTTCTTCTCCGGGGTCTGTGGCGCAGGTGCGGGAATGTACTTCGGCCCTGATGCGGTTGGCGAAGCAGGAAAATATCATGCTGTTTATTGTGGGGCATGTGACTAAGGAAGGTGCGATCGCAGGTCCAAAAGTGCTCGAACACCTCGTCGATACGGTTTTATACTTCGAAGGCGAACGGTTCGCCAACCATCGGCTGCTGAGATCGGTTAAAAATCGCTTTGGAGCCACCCATGAACTCGGCGTTTTCGAGATGATGGATCGGGGATTGCGGGAAGTCCCTAACCCATCAGAATTATTTTTGGGCGATCGTGATGAAGTAGCTCCGGGCACCGCTACGATTGTGGCCTGCGAAGGGACGCGCCCGATTGTGGTGGAACTGCAGGCATTGGTAAGCCCGACGAGCTACAGTTCTCCGCGCCGATCCACGACGGGTTTGGAATATAACCGGCTGCTGCAGATTTTGGCGGTGCTAGAGAAGCGTTTGGGCATTCCGCTCTCGAAGCTTGACGCTTATGTGGCTTCTTCCGGGGGGTTGAATGTGGCGGAGCCTGCAGCGGATTTAGGGGTTGCGATCGCGGTTGCAGCCAGCTTTAGAGATCGGCTTGTCGATCCGCTGACGGTGATCATTGGTGAAGTGGGTTTGGGGGGGCAGGTGCGATCGGTCTCGCAAATGGAGCTGCGCCTTAAGGAAGCGCTGAAGCTGGGCTTTAAGAAAGCGATTGTTCCCAAAGGACAATCGTTTCCCGATCTTGATATTGAGATTATTCCTGTGTCTCGAGTGGCCGATGCGATCGTGGCGGCGCTGAAGTCTGGCTCTCAAGTAGAACAGAAAAGTTAAAAACTGCTTGGGGGCTTGAATATCTTCTCAACGAGCTTAATCATCACGTCAAACGTTTTCAGTCGTTTCTCTCGGCTTCTGGCAACATCTTCATTTGTGATAGGAGTTTTGTTAGGGAAAATAGCTGGATCAACCCATTCAACGTCAATAGAGGGTAGAAATCGCTCTTCTTTCCTGCTGACAATTCCAGATGCGCCCCACTCCTGAGCTTCCACAACTCGGCAGACTCTTGAAGAATAAAACTGCTCTTCTCTGTCCTGAAGCAGTAGTGACTCTGCTAGCTGACCTGCCGCAACAATATATCTGCCTTGCAAATAGTCGACGCTCCAGCCTCTCGCTTTGACATTCTCTTTTGAAATAGCAAGGTAGAAGCAGTGAGTGTCATAGCCAAAGGCGATGTATAAAAATTCCCCAATCCACATCAAACTCCTTACACGTCCCCAATACAAGCCTGGTGTTCCAGTCTCCAAACTGAATACAGCGGATGCATGAATGAATGCATCTTGGAACAGGTTTGAATGCAAGCACTCCGGTAGCTGAATGTCCCGATCAATGAAGAGGTGAAGATGCCAAGCGATGTATTGTACTGAATAAATTCTTCGCTCAGTTAGCTCCTGTAGACCCAGGTAGCGGACAATAGGTTTGCAAGCTGGAGGACCAAACTCATCTTCCACCGTTCCCGAATATTGACTGCTTTCATTCTCTGCTAGCTCTTGCTCTTCAGGTAGAGAACACCAGCTATCAATAATTGTCAGACATTGATCTTCGACCGCTTTGCCCTTAATTACTTCCGAGGAGTAGCTTTGTCCTTCTCCCTGGCTGGTGCGCAGCTTACAAGGAGGATGATTGGGAATACTGTAGTGAGCAAAGAAAGGACGTTTATTCGGATTTACAGAAACCCCCTCTGTGGGATTCCTGTAGCACGGGTATCCACAGCGATAGCAAAAATATAGCTGCTGCCCCTTGAACGCCGGATCATACTCATAGATCGAGGTAGCAATACCAGTATCAATCAGTTCTTGCAGAGGTTGGTGTGCTGTATAGTCCCATGTTGTGTTGAAGTATACGACGAGAGGGGATGCCATCAAGGAAAAGAGTTGCTAATGAGATGATCCTAAACCAAAAATTTTTCCTCTACAGAAAGTCAGTATCGCTACGTTCACCGGCTTACGTCTTGTAGAACACTTTCAGGCGTAAGGGCAAGCGTCGGTAGTATCTGAGATAATAGCCTCAGACTTGACGAAGACCTGTTCCTCATACCATCCGTCTGCCAACGTCAGGACCGTCACCGTTTTTACTAAAGGGTCAACAATCCAGTACTCAGAAATGTTTAGGACGCTGTACTCAGCGCGCTTGGCTCGATAGTCTGTGCGTTTGGTTGATTCACTCACAACTTCGACCACTAAGACTGGAGGTGATTCATTGAGTCGAATAACTGCCTCTCGTTGCTGCAGCTCTCGCCACTGCTCCTTCGTGATAACAGCCACATCAGGAATCCGTGAGGTGTCCCACCGCCCTCCTCGGGGGATTGAAGACCAAGGGTTCCCTGAGAGAGTGCGACCCAGTTTTTTTGCGATCGCTCAATTTCAGCATCAAAATGACGCTCTAACAACTTGATGATGACCCCATGCTGACCACTACCTAACCCCATTGAAATGAGTGCTCCATCGACTAACTCATACAGAACATCGGTGCCATCTTCATAGGTAAGGTAGGTCTCTAGCGTTAGTTTTTGATTCGGTTTGGAGGTAATCAGCATCGGCTACTTTCTCCAAAAGGACAAACGGTTACTATTGATACTATCCAATATACCGATACAGCCTAGTGGTGTATGTGACCTGTCCAAACGCTTTCACCTATCTTGTGACCCTGATTAATTCTTTATGCTAGGCAGCGCCATCTGGATTCTCCTAGCAGGATTTTTCGCAGGGCAACTCGCCCGCCGAATCGGAGCGCCTCCTTTAATCGGCATGATTCTAGCTGGTATTGGCCTCGGACCAGAGTTAGCCAACGTCCTCGATTCCAGCGTCCTTGATAGCGCTGACGATCTACGCACCGTTGCCGTAATGGTGATCTTGATGCGGGCGGGTTTAGGATTAGACCGCAAAAAACTACAGCAGCAGGGCACCGTCGCTCTCCGATTGGGATTGCTGCCGGTGATCGCAGAAGCCACTGTTGTGATGACGCTGGCAATGGTGCTGTTTCAGTTTGACTGGGTCACAGGCCTCTTGCTGGGCTGTGTTGTGGGGGCCGAATCCCCTGCCGTGATTGTGCCAGGGATGCTGCGGCTCAAGAGCCTCGGTTTTGGGGTTGCCAAAGGAATTCCCGATGCGATTTTGACGGGGAGCGCCCTCTCTGATGTGCTGGTGCTGCTGGTGTTTAGTCTGCTGCTGACCGTGATTACAGGGAGCGCGGCTAGCTCAGCTTGGCTGCTGCCGGTGCAGGTACTAGGTCAGATTGTCTTAGGGATCGCGCTGGGGTACTTGGCCGCTCGTCTGATGATTGTGATCTTGGTCCGTCAAAACTGGAGCCAGACCGCCGTTCATGATCTCTTAATTACCGCCAGTACAGCATTGCTGATGGTGCTAGCGGCTCAAAAGCTGCCCTACTTTTCAGGGTACTTAGCAGCGATGGCCCTCGGATTTTTCTTGATTGAGCTGGACCCGCCCCTTGCAAGACGCCTACGCCTGGAATTCAACAATCTATGGAGCATTGCTGAAATCCTCCTATTTGTTCTTTTAGGGGCCAGCATTCAGATTCGGGCGTTGGAAAATACTCTGTTGCCAGGGCTATTAATACTTGTGGTTGGCTTGCTGCTAGGACGCTCTATTGGCTGGTTCCTCTCAACGTGGGGCAGTAACTGGACGCTGCGGGAAAAGCTATTCCTGCTGCCGGGGAATTCGGCCAAGGCAACGGTGCAGGCGGCCATTGGAGCAGTCCCTTTGAGTCAAGGCATTGAGGGTGGGGAAGTGATACTTGCGATCGCAGCCCTTTCTATCCTCACAACAGCCCCATTCGGAGCCTGGGCTATTCCCACCTTTGCCCCCAAACTTCTCTCAAAAGACCCTGTCGATCCGACAAAGGTTGCGGTCCAGACGCGTCCGCTTCTGATGGCAGCTGTGGATACTTCACCTCTGGCTCCCCAAGTCTTAGCTAAGGCAGCAGAACTGGCCCGACGTAGCGATGGTGAAGTGATGGTTCTCCATATCGCTCAGGCCCACGAGACCGATGACCTCAAAGCTCTCCAGAGCCTCAGCCAGCGATTGTTACTAGATGTTCGACATCGATTTCATATCCTCGACGGACCGATTCCAGACGTGATTGTACACACGGCCCAGCAATACAGGGTGAGCGATATCGTGATCGGCAAACGAGGGCATCAAGCCTGGGAGAATCTGATTGTGGGGTCTGTGTCTCAAGCTGTCCTTGAGTCTAGCCCCATCCCTGTGACGATCGTTGAAGCAAGCTCGAGAGAGTCTTCCCTCAAAGGTAATGATGGAGCCAATGACCCCTAGAGTCCCTTTCAATAAGGGATTCCGTGATTTCACTGACTGTTCAAGTAAAAGCTATGGGTAGTCTATGAACAGCATTGACTGCTGGTGCAAGCATCAATGCTAGAGCAATTCCACCTTAGTTTGAGCAATGCGATGAACGAAACAACTGCCTTTTTCGATCAGCCCCTACAGCCTATTGAGCAGGACTTACTTAGTGTACCCAAGCTTGATAACTGGATTGAACTTAGGGTCACTGAGCACGTCGTGATTAGCGGCGTCATCAGTCGTCATCCCAAGTATCCGACTGGAATGAGAATCCTTACCTCCCTGGTTGAGAGCTACGCTTCTGATACAGAAGGACGGGTCTTTGCACAGACTAAAAACTCTAAGTATGAGCTAGGAGAGCGGATCGAGGTGCGTGGCCACGAACATATTGTGGATGCGATCGCATCTGCCCACGCCATCACCACAGGCGACAAGCAGACGATCTGCTAAAGGGTTGCAAACAAGCGCTACCAACCCCACGTCCCCATTCCGCCTTTGAATGGACCGACAATATCTTCGGTAATCCAGCCACCATAGAAGTCTCCGGGTTGAGACTGTACGGTTTCACCATCGACATAACAAGCTTCCATGCGGCTCGGGTAGACTGCCACATAGTTTTGGATTGAAGCAAATCTCTCTGTGGGATTGGGATAGAACCAAGCGGCGTTTTCAGCAACCTGATCGCCTACCGCAAGCGTGTAGTAAGATGCCGATCCCTTCCATTCACAGAAGGTTGAACGACTCGTCTGCTGCAGATACTCTTGCTGCATGTCCTCTAATGGGATGTAGTAGACCGGGGGGTGACTGGTTTCTAAAACCCGCTTTGCCCGCTGGGTATCGGCAATCATGACGCCGTTAAATTTGATCTGAATATGCTTATCAGAATCTTCTAGGCGCGGTGGCCGCGGATAGTCCCAGACAGATTCTTGGCCGGGACCGGGTTCAATGCGAGCTGTAGGCACAGGCCCATCCTTTGTATAGACAACACTGTCTTCAAATTAAAGGAATTTATCGGTGCTGGCGAGGAAACCTAAGCAGCTTGATGACGAGACTGACCGAGGGCATAGCAGAGTGCGGCTTCAAGGGTACGTGAGCTGCATCGGGTCACGGAGGACTGATCTTCGCGTTTGAAGAACCACTCGCTATGCCAGGACTTCTGCTGAAGAGCCAGCATCCAGCAGTGACCTTCAAACTCAAAATAGGCGATAAAGCCCGGCTGTGTTAGGTAACGTTCGTCGAGACTGACCGCGACCCCTAAGCCCTGCTGCGTTTTAGGGTGTAGCGCTCTATCGAGTTCTTGCTTGAACTTTGCTCTGGCCCGAACCAAGCGTCGGCGATGTCGCAGAATCACCTGATGACGCTTCGCTAGGCGCAATTTGCGATTGCGATCATAGATATGGTTGATCTTCGTCAGCACATAGTCTTGAGGCGTCTGTGGCTGGGCGATTCTAGCGTGCATTACTATTCCTCTGCTGTAGATCTCGGCTGGGCTAGTACGTATGTACTGTATCAATGAAGAAATACTCTGTCAACTCTTTTTGGCGTTGATGGCTCTTTGATTATGTTGAGCCAGCCCTAAATTCTACTGAGGCAAGTCTAAACATCTGATGAGAGAGGCCTAAAGCCCTTGCAGGAGCTATGAGAAGTGGTGGATGCTAAGCCAGTATTTCTGAATGCTGACTCGACGATTTCAAGAATTTCCGGCTCCGAATTTTGTAGAAATGCGCTGCACAACTAAACTCGCTCTGAGGGAAGGTCGAGCTTAAAATTTTGCGGGTAATGAATCGATCGCTCAGTGCCGCCTGGAAAGGAGATAGAGTGCTAATCAATCCACGATTGAGGTGTGCAATGAGTCGGAACAGAGTTCTAGAGATGCCATCTGTTTGGTTCTTTGGTTTTACCGTTCTGTTTTTGCTATCCCTTGACGTCTGGTGGTGGCATCAGAGTGGATCTTTTTGGGTGCTACATCTCCCAGTCTGGGTCTTTTATTTTGGGGGGCTGCAGGTGCTGCTATCCCTCATGCTGCTGATATTCTCTCGCACGTTTTGGAAGGTACCCAGCCCTAAGGGAGGGGCAAGATGATGCCTTATTTGATCTTGGGTGTCTATCTGTTGGTCACTCTTTTGACGGGTCTAGTGGGCTATCGTCAACGACAAGATACGCCGGATGATTACTTCTTGGCGGGCCGAAATGTGAGCCCTTGGGTTCTGTTTATGACTCTGATTGCCACCAACTTCAGCGCTTTTACCTTTTTGGGGTTTTCGGGCGAAGGCTATCGGGTGGGGCTTAGCTTCTACCCGATGATGGCGTTTGGGACGGCGCTGGTTGCGATCGCATTCTTCTTAATTGGTGATAAGGTTTGGCATCTGGGGCAAACCCACGGATTTATCACACCGGCAGAACTGATCGGCGAGCGCTTCCGCAGTCCGGTCTTGAAGCGGGTGTTTTTGGCGGTGATGGTGATCTTCACTTTGCCCTATCTGACGCTGCAGCCCATCGGCGCGGGCTATCTACTAGAGAGCGTTACGAATGGACAGATCCCTTACTTCGTGGGCGCAACGGGTTTAACGGCGGTCATTGTTGCCTACGTGTTTGTCGGCGGCATGAGAAGCGTAGCTTTCACTGATGTACTGCAGGGCTGTTTGATGTTTGTCCTCATGTTTGTTGCTTTGGGGACGATTGCCCATCATCTGGGCGGTTTTGCGGCTGCAAATCAGGCTGCATACGACTTGAAGCCTGAACTCCTCTCGCGTCAGGGCGTTGATCAGTTCTTCACGCCCCGCAAATGGTTTAGCTTTATGTGTCTGTGGTTTTTGAGCGTGCCGATGTTTCCGCAGATTTTTATGCGGTTTTATACACCGAAGACGCCTAAGGCGCTGCAGACCTCTGCAATTTTGTATCCGCTGGTGACGGTGACACTGTTTATATGCCCCGTCTCCATTGGTATGTGGGGCCACATTCCTTTCCCAGAACTGACGGGAAAAGCTGCCGATCAGATCTTTCCGATGATGCTGGCAGAATATACGCCAGATTGGCTGGCGGCGCTGGTGATGGTGGGTGCGATCGCAGCTTTTATGTCCACGCTAGATTCGCAACTGCTGGCCCTCAGCTCGATGATCACCCGCGACATCTATGTGTCGTCTCTGCGCCCGAATGCTTCGCTACAGGAGCAAACCTTTGTGGGGCGGATCTTGATCGTGATCTTAGCCATCATTGGGTTGGCGATTGCTTTTAACCCGCCGGATACAATAGCTGCGATCGCAACCCAAGCATTCACAGGTCTAGCGGTACTGTTCCCCACCGTGATTGCGGCACTGTACTTCCCGAGAGCCTCTGCCCTGAGCTGCATTCTGTCGATCTGCGTGGGTGAGGCCCTTGTGATTGGCTTTCAACTGCAGTGGATTCCAGAGGCGTTGGCGTTTGGCTTTTTACCCGTAGTTCCAGTAGTGGCCTTGTCGACCCTAATTATCGTGATCGGGTCGCAAATAATGTTGAGTCGTTCATCTGCTCTGTGACATGACATCGAAAGTGATTTTGAAAGTTGCGATCGCATCAAAGGTTTCTCCAAAGAGAATGGCTGGATTAGAATCAAACGCATGATGCCCTAACGTGTTGAGGGCACAGCAATCCACAACGATCTTCATATGGTTAATTTCATGCGCTGCAAACGACCCCACGGAATTTCAGCAATGCTCAAGAGTGCTGGCCGTACTACGCTGGTTGCTGCTGCAATGGTCTTCAGTACCGCATTCTCTGCTTCTGCACAGCTCGAAACGGTTGTTGCTTTTGATGCAGATACTCCACCTGGAAATCTTGCGATCGCATCTAACGGGCGCATCTTTATCAGCGTGCATGGCTTCTACGGTGAACCCACCCATCATGTACTAGAAGTAATGAAAGATGGTTCCACCCAACCCTATCCAACGCCAGCCTGGTCCGGCGCACCCACCGGAGACGGGCCAGGTTTGAACGACGTACTGGGTCTGCAGGTCGATCGCAACGGCATTCTCTGGATGCTTGATGGACAGGCCAAAAGCCAAGCGGGACGACTCATCGCCTGGGACACTCGGAAAGAGCAACTGCACAAAATTATGTATCTCGCTGCCCCCGTCACGACCCCTGACAGCTTTCTCAATGACCTAGCCGTCGATCGCGATCACAACGCCATTTATATTGCCGACAGCGCCGGAGCTATCATCGTTGTGGATATCGAAACAGGCCGAGCCCGTCGCGTCCTCGATGGTTCAGAATCTACGACCCCAGAAGACATCGATATGGTCATTGATGGCGAAACCGTCATTTTTGGCGATGCGCCTGCTCGTATCGGCGTGAATCCGATCACTATTGATGCCAATAATGAGTGGGTCTATTTTGGCCCCATGTCATCCACCAGTCTCTACCGTATCCAGGCCAAAGATTTACGCGATACCCGCCTTAGCCAAACAGCGCTGGCGCAAAAGGTTGAACGGTATGGTGACAAAACCATCTCCGATGGCTCAACGGTTGATACCGCAGGTAATGTCTATATAACCTCCATTACAGAAGATGCGATTGGCGTAACCGGAGTCGATGGCAACTATCGCATTCTCCATCAAGACGACACACTTTCCTGGCCCGATGGGTTTGCCGTGGGTGCCGATGGCGATATCTACTTCACCGTCAACGAACTCCATCGCTCCCCAGTTCTGAATGGAGGTGAAGCCGCGAATAAAGGCGAGTTTAAGATTATGCGATTTAAGCCCTTGGCAACAGCCGAAGCCGGTCGATAGCGATATCTTTTAAGAACCATCCCAATTTTTAATTGCCCCACCAAGGAGCCTGATGATGAGCAGTCAAGACAACTACACACCGCCCAAAGTTTGGCAGTGGAACGCTGAAAATGGTGGAGCGTGGGCCAGCATCAATCGCCCCATTGCGGGGCCAACCCATGACAAAGACTTACCGGTGGGAAAACATCCCCTGCAGCTCTATTCGATGGCAACCCCCAACGGTCAAAAAGTCACGATCATGCTGGAAGAGCTATTGGCGTTGGGTGAGACGGGGGCCGAATACGACGCCTATCTAATTAAAATTGGCGACGGCGATCAGTTCGGCAGCGGTTTCGTTGAGGTCAATCCCAATTCAAAAATCCCGGCACTGTTGGATCAATCAACCCCTACACCGACGCGTGTGTTTGAATCGGGTTCCATCCTGCTCTACTTAGCTGAAAAATTTGGTCAGCTCATCCCCACAGATCATCAAACCCGGACGGAATGTTTGTCGTGGTTGTTCTGGCAAATGGGTTCAGCCCCCTATTTGGGCGGCGGGTTTGGTCACTTCTACAGCTATGCACCGACCAAAATTGAATATTGCATCGACCGTTTCACAATGGAGACGAAACGCCAGCTTGACGTGATGAATCGGCATTTAGAAACGCATCAATTTATGGCGGGTGATCAATACACGATTGCCGATATTGCAATCTGGCCTTGGTATGGCGGCGTTGTTCGCAATGTCCTGTACAGCGCAGCGGAATTTCTTGATGCCTCGTCTTACACCCATGTGGTTCGTTGGGCCGAAGAAATAGCAGAACGCCCAGCCGTGAAGCGGGGGCGCATGGTCAACCGCACCTGGGGCGCTTTGGAAGAACAGTTACATGAGCGCCATGATGCCGAAGACTTTGAAACTCGCACACAGGATAAGGTAAAGGCTGCATCGGATTTATAGCCGAAGTTATCAAGAATCCCCTTATTAAAGAATGCTTGAAACCTCTGTTAGAGCGACTCTTCTTTCCTGTGTGCCCTGATGCGATCGCAACTCACTAAATAACTCCTCACTAAGCTTGAGCATAGTCAAGTTCTAGATCTCAGCGGCTCACCCCGCTAAACCCAACTGATATCGATGTTAATGAAGCGATTGTCCCTCCGACGACAGCCTTCTAAGCTGCGAACATACTGTTGAGAGGTTGCTGACCAGTGACTTTACGACAGCAGAGGGATCTTCTTTTCGCCATGCGATCGCAAGTTCTAGCGCAGGTGCTGTGTCACTAATCGCAATCCGATGTAGCCCTTTAGAGCCAAGGCAGTCTAGGCCCGAAGCTACAAAATGAATGCCCTGTCCTGCTAACAATAAAGCCATACAGGTTTGGTCATGAGCTTGCTTGAGCGTTCGGGGCGAAAATCCTGCTATCGTGCAACAGCGTAAAATCTCGTCATGCATCGCCGGATTTTCATCACGAGGATGCAGAACGAAGATATCATTCGCGAATTCTCTTAAGCTTGCTGAAGACCGATCTGCCATCGCATGATCAGCAGGTACAACTAATGCCATCGGCTCTCGGTAAACACGTTTGAACTCAAGCAAGGTGGAATACGCTGGCATGTAGAGAAACCCAATATCTATCTCTGCACTATGGAGCTGATCGATAATCCTATCGGTTGATCGCTCGCGCAAATCTAATTCGACCTGTGGAAACTGACTTCGACAACGGTTTAGAAAGGGCGACATCACGGTGTGCAGCGCGATAGGAACATAGCCAATTTTCAAATGATTTGAAGCGTTTGCTGTTGCATGGCGAATCCGTCGGGCGGTTTCATCTGCATGGAGTAGGAACGCTCTGGCTTCCTGCAAAAAATATTGGCCTGCCTCAGTCAGCTCAACCGTGCGAGTCGTACGATTGAACAACGCAACGCCGACGTCCTGCTCAAGCCGCTTCACCAAGCGCGTTAAAGGAGGCTGTGACATATTTAGCTTCTCTGCTGCCCGCCGAAAGTTTAGCTCTTCAGACAGAACAACAAAGCAGCGAAAATCCTGTATTTCCATGCTGTATTAATGCATTTTTGGTATCAATACTATATCAATATTAGAATTAATCTGAGCTTGAAGTTGGGTTAGTTTAAGACTATCGCTTGGATTAGTACCTCAACTATCGATCCGAGCTACACCACACTTTTTGGGCTTCAACAGTAGATTTCATCATGCAAAATCAAAAGACATCGATTGTTTTCGATCAAGAACGCGCTGCTTCCTACGATCAGGGGAATGCTAAATTCGCCCCTATTCACGAAACACTGCACTTTCTCATGCACGCCGTACTTGCTGGGCTGCCTGCTGATGCCAGAATTCTCTGTGTGGGTGCAGGGACAGGGTTAGAGCTGCTCTCTCTTGCTCAAGCCTTTCCGCAGTGGCAGTTTACAGCAGTAGAACCTGCGGCCCCCATGTTAGAGATTTGCAGGCAAAAAGCTGAAGAAAGCGACATCGCCTCCCGCATCACGTTTCACGAAGGCTATCTTGATTCTTTACCCCCAATGGATTTATTCGATGCGGCAACTTGCCTGTTCGTTTCCCACTTTCTACTGCTGCAAGAGGACATTAGTCGTTTCTTTGGTCAGATTGCCTCACGGCTGCGTCCAGGTGGATACTTCGTTAACGCTACCCTTGCATCCGATCAGTCTACGGTCCAGTACGATCAGCTACTTGAAACGTGGCTCCGACTGCTGAAGTTTTCTGGGATGCCTATCGAACAAATTGAACAGCTTCCTACGCTTTACCGCCAAGAGGTCGCGCTCCGACCGCTCCCAGAAATTGAGTCAACCATGATGTCCAATGGCTTCAACACGCCGATTTTATTTTTTCAAGCTCTCCATATTTATGCTTGGTATGCTCAACGAGCAATCTGAGTGAAAGCGATTGTTTCATCGCTAATGCACGCTTGGATTGCCAGTCGGAAATAAGCGACGCGATACATTGTGTACAAGACTTGAGGAAACATAGAACAACGCAAATCCAATCAGAGGATGGAAGATCTCTAAATGCAGCGGAGTCTTGACATGGAGACTGAAAAACTGGAATCCCATCAGCACGGGTAGGCTGGCGGCAAGCGATCGAATCCTGGCTGAAGATGGCGTCATGAACGCTCCTCCCAGTAAGACCAATGACAATCCGCCGTAGCCCCGCACGAGCCACTTATGAACAGTCCACCAAGCAGGATCGGAGAAGTAGGCAACGCCGACCGTTAATACCTGAGCCATCAGGCAGACGTTAAAGAGAATCGAAACCGCATAAAAGCCGATATTTACCCAATTTTTGGCGTAAGTATTATCGCGTTCAACGTCTAGATTGATGGTCATTTCATACTCCCTGCTTGATGGGGGGATTGAAAACGCCAGCTACTTGTGCCATTGCTTTCTCAACCAGCTCTGTACCTGCTTTCTCTGGAGAACCCGCGTCGAAGGGAGGGGCCGGATCATACTCCATCATGAGTTGAGCAATTTTGGCTGCTTCCTCTCCACATAGTTTTGATGCGACCACCAGACCAAAATCAATGCCTGCTGTGACGCCGCCCCCTGTCATGCGATTGCGATCAATGACGACGCGCTCAGTTCCAACGTCAATGCCTAAGCCTGCAAGCTGTTCCCGTGCTGCCCAGTGTGTTGCTGCGCGATAGCCTTGCAGCAGTCCTGCCTTCGCCAAAAACTCAGACCCGCCGCACACAGAGGTAACGAACTTGGCAGTCCGTCCCTGTTGTTGAAGAAAATTGAGCAATTCTGGATCGTCTGTCACTGCGCCCTGCCCACGTCCGCCTCCGATACAAACAACATCCAAAGCCGGACAATCTGCAAAGGTCGTGTCTGGCACAATCACCATCCCATCATCTGTCGAGATAGGGTCCAACGTTTTCCAGATGCGATGAACCTGGACTCCCGGCAACCCAGTGAATACGGTTTGCGGGCCAATCACGTCGAGGGCTGTCATCCCCGGATAAAAGACTAAACCGATGATGTGCTTTTGTGAATCATTCATTCCAATTTCTCCAGTCAATCGTTTCGGTGGAAATCTATACCGTCTACGATAGAGAGAACATCCGATGACGACTAGACCTCGATCGGGTACCTTTTTTTTGAGGGTAGCTACTCTCTAGAATTATGAACAGCACATTACAAAGCCTATTTCAGGCGATTAATCATGTTGAGCACGAGTACGAGTTGCGATCGCAACTCGTTCCCAAACTGGCCGAGTACTTTGCAGCCCAGCGCTCGGGAATATTCTTCTTTGATCAAATCCTCTCAGCTAGCAGCAGCAACAAAAACCTCAAAAAGATTGCAGACGTTGCGCTATCGGTTGAACGCAATCCTATCGCTCGCTACTTAGTAGAGCGCCATGCCCCGGCCCATGAGGCACTCGTCACTTCACCCAAGGCTTGGCGGCTGATTTGTCCTCGCCCCGATCACTGGCATGTGATGGCAGGCCCGATTGTCAGCGAGGGGCAACTGGTCGGCGTGGTGGGCTGTACCCGAGAAAAGTCGATGCCTGCTTTTGATGCACAAGACCTAGCGGACGTGAGCGCTGTTTGTTTACATTTATCTGTTTGGACAACGAGCAAACGGACAGCTAAGCAAAATGGTCTGTCTTTGAAGCGCAATCACCTTACTTCTCGTGAGCTACAGATCGCAGATTTAGTTGCGTCGGGCCGAACGAATGCGGAGGTGGGCGCTGAACTTTGGATTACTGAAAATACTGTTAAAAAGGCACTCAAAAGGATGTTCCGTAAGCTCGACGTTTCTTCGCGAACAGAAATGGTTGTACAACTTGCGACAGATCAACGGCAGGTCGACTCGTCAGCTCATTTTGGGTCAGTGGTAACTGGCGATTAACGTTTGAATTTATTGACGGCGATGTCTACATTTTGGATTATGAGAACTATCACTAATGAGAATGCATGACCCAGCTCATCCAGGAGAAATCCTGCAAGAGTTCTACATGGAGCCTTATGGCCTGAGCGCTCGTGATTTTGCGAAGCGCCTAGGGGTTTCTCATTCGACCGTTGCCCGTGTGGTCTCGCAGCAAACGGCAGTATCTGCTGATATGGCCCTTCGATTAGAGAAAGCTGTGGGTCTGAGTGCAGAAACCTGGCTAGGAATGCAGAAGAATCGTGATCTGTGGCTAGCTTCGCAGGCTGACACTCACGAGGAGATCGAGGCGATTGATTTTGATCAACTTGCGATCGCTGGGTAGAAAGAGAGGACTATCGCTGATGTTGATGCACAACCCACCCTATACAGACAAATTTCTCTAAGAGATTTATCTAGAAACCTACGGCCTCTGTGCCCAATCAAGGTGGTGGTGCCTGGGGCCAAAGTGCGATCGCACCCTGTTGACGCACACCCAATGATTCTATAATGATATTTATAGGAAATTTACTATTTAAGTATTTCGCTATACGAGGACATTCATATCCGCAAACCACCCACGCTGAAACCTATTGTTTGGATGGGAAGCTCCACGAAAAACATTCTTAGGTTCCCTAGAGCGGTACAGAAGCTAATCGGTGATGAGCTACAGCTTGTTTGGGGAAATACCCAAAGATGCCAAGCCTTTCAAGGGTGTAGGGAGTGGTGTCATCGAGATTGCACTGAAGCACAACAAGGAAGCCTATCGTTGTGTGCAGGCCGTACAGATTGGCAAGGAGATTTATATTCTTCATGCTTTTCAGAAGAAGTCAAAGCAAGGTATTGCAACGCCTCCCAAAGATGTTGCTTTGATCAAACAGCGCTATAAGGAAGCCGTGGAGCTAGCAAGGTATGAGCAAGGGCAAAGCAAAGATTGAATTTGAAGAAAGCAGCGGCAATGTGTTTGCAGATCTTGGCTTTGAGGATGCCGAAGAGCTGCAGGCCCGAGGGATGCTTGGATTTCATGTTGTGCAAATTCTCAAGGCCCGGAATCTGAAGCAGCGTGAAATTGCTGACTTGCTAGGTATTAAGCAGGCTGAGGTCTCTCATCTGATGAATGGTCATTTCAGCCGCTTCTCGATGGATAAACTTGTAGACTTTTTGAAGTGCTTGGATCACAAGATCACGATTGAGATTAGTCCTCATCAACAGGGTGAGCCTTACCATCAGGTTGCTTTTGGTTAGAACGCTCACTCGTACCACCACCTTGATCGCTCAATAGCCTTATCAAGGTGGTGGTGCTTAAGGTGCAAAGTGCGATCGCACCTTCAAAAACTCGATTTTGTTGCTCAGATAGCGTGGACTGACTAGCGAGATGAACGACAGAGCTATCTTCAAGCTGAAGCGTTCTTTTGTCTTTTTCTGGCACTTTTGTCTTTAGGCTCAAAATAGAGCATCACTGGCATGTGCCTCACTCGAAGAGGCAGGCCAGATCTTTCATGCTTATGTGATGAGAAAAAGGCTAGCGAATTCCTTGTACAATCTTCTGAGGAGAAGTCTTCTAGGCTTTTCTGAGATAGAGTTTGTCTCCACTTTTCCATTACGTTTCGAGTATTACTACGCCTGATATAGATCAGCATCCCACCATGACTTTGGTTAGAGCTACCGATTGAATATCTTGTAGCTAGCTGAAGAAAACCTTCCCATAAATAGTCATACCCACTATGCACCTTTGCTTCTCCAATCCACATAAATCGATCTTTCTCAACTAGCAGATCGACATGCCCACCCACCTTAGTATCGTGGGAAGCCTTATATCCTTGAGTATTTAGAAGCAGAACAATTTCTATCGTTAAACGATCTTCACCATCATCCTGCCGCAGCTCTGGATTTCTTTGGATTTGTTGAACTATCCAATCCAAATCATCATAAAGTAAATCTACAAAATCTTCATAGGTAGACACTGATATCCTTTCCAGCATTCTCATTAAGCTTGGATTCTGAGATACCAAAGAATCAAATTTTTTTAAGCTTAGCTGTTCTTCAGACGACATCTAAACTGTTACTCGGCTGGACAGAAAACTAGGTACGAAATAGATAAAAACCTGATCTTCAAAATCATGAATTTCTTCGCCAGTCTCAGGATGAATAAGGATTCCAGATTTTCTTGCAGTCATTACTTCATCATTAGATAAATCAAAATTTTCCCCATCTTGAATAAGTTCAAATTTCTGTTCCAGCAGCTTGACTCGCTCTCCACACAGATACTGAGTTGCCTCTAAAATTTCTGCAGCGCAAAAATCATTTTTTGCAATATTCTTTAAACTCCCAAAAGTTATATGACTCAATACATTATTTCTGTTTTTGATTAGATATTCCAGAATAGAAATACAGATTTCTGACTGAGGTGAGTCACCCCAATCTCGAAAAATTTTACTAATAAGCAATTGCTTGCTAACCACAGCCATCTAAGTAATGCTTTATTTTGTTAAAGACAAAATTATAATCTTCCAGCTCACTACACTTCTTTATTATAGCTTCTTCAAGTACTGGGTACTCTTGATTAAGGAAGAAAGAGTTTCCAGGAAGAAAAAGTTCTGGTTCTGTTTCAATATCATCAGAAATCGAAAATTTCCACAAAATAGCAATCTTGTATAAATTTATTTTCTGGTCAAACTTTTCTAGCTCGGCTCTCCCAGCTTTGTGATATGTCTCTAGTCTTAAATCCTTTGCACCACGCCTCATCCTCTCAAACTTTGTCGATCCTTCATCCGTTGTGAAAGCTATCTCACCTACTTTCCCCTCATCTGAATTATATAAAGTTTCAATTAATGGGAAGAAGTTTAAAGGTGTTTTCAGAAAGTCTGCAACTCCTATGTAGTCATGAGCTAATTTGTTGAAGCTTTTTCCGATCTCTAGGAAAGATCTTCTGCGATCTTCCTCTAGCATCCCCCCACCAATATCAATTCTTATTTCAGCCATATTACTTTCTTTTCTCAGGAAAACAATATCAAAAAACTGTCTAGTGTACCGCCTGATTCCAACGATTTCATCAAAATCATCTAAAGCTTTTTCTACCTCTATACTGTAGTCTTTAGAGTTGATTGTCGAACGTTCTGTAAAAAAGCGTTTTGTACAGAAGACAAGACCTAAATCTCCATCTATCTCTCTAACTTCAAGCAGCTTGGGGGATGAATTCAGATTTTTGAGTTTTTCCTCTGAAAGCGGGAATGGATACGTCTCCTGAAACACGTTCTCTTTAACCGAATGTTTCTGTAGAAATACCATCAATCTATTAAGTTTACTTTCTTCTACAGTAAATAGCTTTACTGCTTTTTCTCCAGCTAGCAAGTAATTGAGATAGATGCGCTTTAAATTGTCAACTGCAATCAAGGCTTCATCTCTATTGGATTTTTGATATTCTTTTAGCTTCGCAATTGTCTGGTCCCAGCCTTGAGATGTTTGTAAGTCAATTTTTTTGAGAATGGCCCGCATTGTCGGCCATGAGACTCTGCCGCGAAACTGACTCAATACATCTTCAATTTTCATGAATCAATCTTGGCGCGTTCGTATAAATGGCTTCTGTCAAATTTCTAGGGCTTGCTTTTGTGAAGCCCTAGATAATATACCAAATCAATCTTGGCGTGAGAGCCACCACTTAAAAGATACCTTTGCCACTGCACTATCAATGCTTGGAAGCTTGCTCTCTTGAATCTACGGTTATATTCTTTGAGCAATGCTGAGATCGAAAGGAATGCTTATCCTGCTAATGCCGTATCAAGTTTTTATAGCTTGTTAGAATGAGGCTGTACCGTTAATTCTTTCAATTCTATAGTGTGTCCTTATGGTGCTTACCATTTCTCTCAGACCAGAAATTGAGGCTCAGCTCCAGGCCAAGGCAGCAGATCAAGGGCAAGATATCAACATGCTTGCAACAGAATTGCTAACGCAGCTTCTCGAATGGGAACAACAAGATATAGAGGAAGCGATTGCAGGCATCCAGCAGGGATTGAATGACTTTACGGCAGGTCACTCTCGTCCCTTCCAAGACTTTGCGGAAGAACAACGCCGCAAGTATGACTTGCCTACAGATGCATGAACTACGAGATTGAACTTTCCAGCATCGCAGAGGCCGAAGCCGATAACGCTTTTCTCCAGATTTCTAAGTTCACTTCCTCTGATAACGCAAAACGTTGGTATACAGGCTTACTCAAGGCTATCGAATCTCTATCAACAATGCCTAACCGATGTCCGTTAGCGCGAGAAAACGAATACTTCAGTCAAGAGATTCGGCAATTGCTCTATGGTCGAGGTCGAAATTCCTATCGGGTAATCTTCACAGTTCTCGAAAGTACGCCTGCTGTTCGCATTCTTCACATCCGCCACGCATCTCAACAGGTAACTGGTACGCAGCCTGAATCAGGAGAAGAAGATTGATGGAAATACAAGACTCCAAAGATCCACAGAAAGCTAGCCTCAAAGGGGCATTGCGAGAAGACCAACACTTTCTCGTACCATACGTGAGTGACAGAGAGCAGGCAGACATAGAAGCTGAGTTTGGTTCTCCTTCAGATTATGAAACAGACGCCCCCATCGATATGACAAGCTGGGTTCAAAAATGACATAACCTTCAAAGCCTTGTTCTCTACAATAAGTGAGGAGCATAAACCGCTTCCTCACCTACAGACAAAAGGCTCAACTATTAATTCATGGCATTTTCGGCAATCGTACGCGCCCTGGGGCGATCGCAACTCACCCAAGAACTCCTCACCAAACTTGATCGCAATCAAGTCCTAGACCTCAATGGCCTCCCCCGTTTGCCGAAAGGACTACTAGCTTCTGCGATCGCCCAACATCGCCAACAGCCTCTACTCATTGTCACCGCCACGCTAGAAGAAGCCGGACGCTGGGCTACCCAACTCGAAGCAATGGGCTGGGCCACTCTTCACTTTTATCCCACCTCAGAATCATCCCCCTACGAACCCTTCGACTCCGAATCAGAAATGATCTGGGGACAGCTCCAGGCCTTAGCCGAGCTTGCCAAGCTCGAAGGCTCCAATATCGCTATTGTCGCCACCGAACGCGCCCTTCAGCCCCACCTGCCCCCCGCCAGTGTTTTCTCCCCGCAATGCCTTGCTCTGGAAGTCGGAACGGAAATCAATTTAGGCGACCTCAGCACCCAGCTTGCGAACCTCGGCTATGAGCGTGTTTCCCTCGTAGAAATCGAAGGGCAGTGGAGCCGTCGCGGCGATATTGTCGATATTTTTCCGGTTGCTTCAGAACTACCCGTGCGTCTGGAATGGTTCGGTGACGAGCTAGAGAAAATGCGCGAGTTTGATCCGGCCAATCAGCGATCGCTCGACAATATCAAAGCTCTGAGTCTCACCCCCACCAGCTTCCGCCCAATGACGCTGGCCGCTCTCACTGATGACAAGCTAGCCCACGCTAAGCACTATCTGACGGAAGCAGAACAGGAGCAGCTTGAAACTGTTGAACTCGAAGGCAGTCGGCGGTTTCTCGGCATTGCCTTTGATAACCCCGCTTCACTTTTAGACTACCTGCCCGACAACACGCTGATCGCCATTGATGAACCCGATCAGTGCCAGCCCCATTGCGATCGCTGGGTTGAACATGCCGAAGAGCAGTGGCAAGGCATTAATCAACCCAAGCATCCTTTGCCGAAGCTGCATCTAGAGTTTGATCAGGTGCGAGAGCAGCTTGAGTTATTTGATCGACTTCATCTCTCTGAAATTGCGGAAGACGGTCAAGGCTTAAATGTATCCAGTCGGCCTGTACCTGCTATTCCGCATCAGTTTGGAAAGTTGGCAGAGACGATCAGGGGAGAACGCGATCGCAAGTTCAATATCTGGCTTGTCTCGGCACAACCGTCCCGCTCCGTAGCGCTGCTGCAAGAACATGACTGCCCTGCCCAGTTTGTCCCCAACCCTCGCGACTATCCCGCCATCGACAAACTCCAGGATCAGCGCACTCCCGTAGCCGTCAAATACTCCGGCCTCGCAGAACTCGAAGGCTTTATCCTGCCGACCTTTCGGATGGTGTTGGTCACGGATCGAGAATTCTTCGGCCAGCACACCCTCGCCACCCCCACCTACATCCGCAAGCGACGGCGGGCGGCATCGAAGCAGGTAGACCCCAATAAGCTAGAGCCGGGGGATTACGTCGTTCACCGCACCCACGGTATCGGCAAGTTCCAAAAATTAGAAAGCCTCACCATCAATTTCGAGACTCGCGACTATCTGGTCATTCAGTATGAAGACGGCCTGTTGCGAGTCGCTGCCGACATGGTTGATTCGCTCTCCCGACTGCGGACTAGCAAAGAGAACCCACCCAAGCTGCACAAGATGTCCGGCAAGGCTTGGGAGAAGACTAAGACCAAGGTTCGTAAGTCGATCAAAAAGCTGGCGGTGGACCTGCTCAAGCTCTACGCACAGCGCGCCCAACAAAACGGCCATGTCTTCCCGGTCGATCAGCCCTGGCAGGCTGAAATGGAGGATTCGTTTCCCTATCAACCCACCCCCGATCAGCTCAAGGCCGCTCAAGACGTGAAGCGCGACATGGAAAGCGATCGCCCGATGGATCGCCTTGTTTGCGGCGATGTTGGCTTCGGCAAAACAGAGGTCGCTATACGAGCCATCTTTAAAGCCGTGACGGCCCACAAACAGGTGGCCTTTCTTGCGCCGACAACAATTCTCACCCAGCAGCACTACCACACCATCAAGGAACGGTTTGCCCCCTACCCGATCCAGATTGGCCTCCTCAACCGATTCCGCACCGCCGAAGAACGAAAGGATATCCAAAGAAGACTCCAGACCGGCGAACTCGATATTGTTGTCGGCACTCATCAGCTTCTCGGTAAAAGCGTCACTTATAAAGATCTAGGGATGCTTGTGATCGATGAAGAGCAGCGGTTCGGCGTCAACCAAAAGGAAAAAATTAAGTCTCTCAAAACTGAGGTGGATGTGCTGACCCTTAGCGCTACGCCCATACCGCGAACGCTCTATATGTCGCTCTCCGGTGTCCGGGAAATGAGTTTGATTACGACTCCGCCACCTTCTCGGCGTCCGATTAAAACGCATCTATCGCCCTATCGGACTGAGGTGATTGGCAGTGCTATTCGTCAGGAACTCGATCGTGGGGGTCAAATATTTTACGTGGTTCCTCGGGTTGAGGGGATTGAAGAGGTCGCCGCTAAGTTGAGGGAGCTTGCGCCGAATGCGAGACTTGCGATCGCACATGGTCAAATGCAAGAGGGCGAACTCGAAGCCACCATGCTTACCTTCAGCAATGGCGACGCCGAGATTTTAGTCTGCACCACCATTATCGAATCGGGTTTAGATATCCCCCGCGTCAACACCATCTTGATCGAAGACTCGCAAAAGTTTGGCCTCTCCCAGCTCTATCAGCTTCGCGGTCGCGTCGGTCGCGCCGGAATTCAGGCCCATGCATGGCTGTTTTACCCTAAACAAAGTACTCTCTCCGCCACTGCCCGTCAACGCCTCCGCGCCCTCCAGGAATTCACCCAGCTCGGTTCCGGCTATCAACTTGCCATGCGAGATATGGAAATTCGCGGCGTCGGCAATCTTCTCGGTGCAGAACAATCGGGTCAGATGGATGCGATCGGCTTTGATTTATACATGGAGATGCTAGAGGAATCCATCAACGAGATTCGCGGTCAAGAAATCCCGACGGTGGACGAAACACAGGTGGATCTATCGCTGACGGCCTTTATCCCAGCGGACTATATTCAAGATCTCGACCAGAAGATGAGCGCTTATCGGGCGGTTGCTGCTGCCAAAGATAAAAAAGAACTCACCCAGCTTGCGGTGGATTGGACAGATAGATATGGTGCCATTCCCAGCTCTGCTCAGCAGCTCATCCGTATCGTGGAGCTGAAGCAAGTTGCTAAGTCTCTGGGCTTTTCTCGCATCAAACCGGAAGGCAAGCAGCACGTCATACTAGAAACCCCGATGGAAGAACCGGGCTGGAAGCTATTGCAAGAGAAGTTACCCACTCATCTTCAAACTCGTTTCGTCTACACCCCTGGGAAGGTTACGGTACGCGGTTTGGGTATGTTGAAGGCTGACCAGCAGCTTGAGAATCTGATTGACTGGCTTAGTAAAATGCAGGGAGCTTTACCTGAGGCGGTTCCAGCATAGCAACAGAGACTATCATGGTATTAAGGTATCAATATGTCACTGCAAACTTAGAGCAGGTTTGACCTATGTCTACTCTGACGCAATCATCGACAGAGAACTCATCGATTGAAGCTCCAGAGAAAAAAATCTGGACCGATGAAGAGTTCATGGCCCTGAGCCGAGATGGACACCGCTATGAACTTGTGGACGGAGAAGTAATTGATATGGGGAATTCAGGCGCGAGGCATGGCTATATTGCTATCATTTTAAGCTCCGCGTTATTCTCGGTCGTCAGGGATCAGAAATTAGGGGCTTTATTTGATTCCAGCACTGCCTTCATAATGAAAAATGGTAACAAGCGATCGCCTGATATTTCTTTCTTCGTCAAAGAGCGCTTACAGGAACTAGAGGAGCTGCCGACCGGCTTTTTAGATGGAGCGCCTGATCTTGCCATCGAAATTCTCTCGCCCAATAACACCGTTGAAGAAATTGATAATAAGTTGGTCGAATTCTTTGAAAATGGTTCTCGACTCGTTTGGGTGATTAATCCCAACCAGCATCATGTGTTGGTCTATCGTGCGGCCCAAGAACCTGATCGCTTACTCAAGCTGAGTGATTTCTTAGATGGTGAGGATATCATCACTGGCTTTACTTTGCCCGTTACTGACCTGTTTCAAAAACCCTTCTAAATTCTTTGGCGCGACAGGGGAGTTAGGCTACGTTGATGAATAGAGGACAATCGCTACGGTCCCATTCCCATGTCTGCTCAATAACTCATCCGCATCGTGGAACTGAAGCAAGTTGCAAAATCTCTGGGTTTTTCTCGCATTAAACCGGAAGGTAAGCAGCACGTCATCTTAGAAACCCCAATGGAAGAACCGGGCTGGAAGCTACTGCAAGAAAAACTCCCCACTCATCTTCAGACTCGTTTCGTCTACACCCCTGGGAAAGTGACGGTGCGGGGTTTGGGTATGTTGAAAGCAGACCAACAGCTTGAAAATCTGATTGACTGGCTTAGCAAGATGCAGGAAGCTTTGCCTGAAGCGGTTGCTTATTCAGAACCTTCAGTACTTGCCAGACTACAGAAATGATAGATCGACCGCAATTTTGGCTATAAAGCCAATCCGTGTTTGTGATTGTGCATAATCTGGCCGATTGTACCAGATATATTCAGTAGACTAGGCAAGTAGTGAGAAAATAGCTTTAGTCATCAAGAATAAGCCCTCAACATCATATTTAAATACTCAAATTATTGGGTCAAAAAACTCATGAGACACAACTTATATTTGAAAAAAACTTAAACAAGAGAAAGACACTATTTACAAAGAGTAGAAAACATTCATTACACATCTCAACACTTAGAAGGCATAAAGTCAATATCTATGGAATATTAACTCTCACAGAGAATAGTCTTATTTCAAGCATTTCGGACTTACTCCAAAGCCTATCTAGAACTTCCTCAAAACTTTAATACACACTTTTATAAATATTAGACAAAAATATATCTTAAGATACTAATATTTTGGGTAGTCCTAAACGGGTAAGGATATTCTATCGATAAGGGGATGTATGTTCTCCTATGCTTATGCGAGTGTTGACTCGTCGTCATCCA
>NZ_PQWO01000021.1 GCF_003231495.1 Acaryochloris thomasi RCC1774 | reverse complement strand
GTGCCAGAACTTACACTGACCTCGCAAAAGCCATTGAAGATGCGTTCTCTAAAGTGTCGCTAGATGACCTTCAAGGATGGTTTACTCATTGCTGTTACTGCACCTCAGCAGCCTAGGAACCGCTATAGTAGAAATAGACCGTTGAGCTAGGCGGAAAATCATGGGGAAGCAGGTGCCACTGACAGCCGGTTTTGAGTTGATAGTAAATGGCATTACAAACCAAGCGCATATCGACTGTGCGAGGATGACCGCCTGTTTTAGCTTTAGGAATCAGAGGTGACAAGATAGACCACTCTGCATCGGTGAGGTCGGTGGCGTAGGGTTTGGCAGACATGAGTTTCAGAGCAACAAGAGACTTAAAATCTACGATGAACAGATAGCTCACTACGATGACTTCAGCTTTGCTTTATAAATGGCCTCTTAGAGCGTTTGGTTTTGAATACTGATAATGGGAAACTCTGTTTAGGCAACAGTAGGTGATTGATACATCCACCACAGCAGAACGATGAGGACCAAAGCGAGAAGCTTGATCACGATGCAGGCTACACCATCAAAGGGGCAAAAAACATGCATCAGTACTCTCCCTAAAATGCATCTTTCGCAGCAGTATTGCTGTCTTGATCTGATCTCTAACCTGCGAAAAAAGTTTGTGAGACCTGTGACGAAGTGCCAGATTATCCTCACAAGTTCCACAAATTTATTTGCTAAAAGGAAAGTCTTAGTGCAGTCTGGGCCAGTGATATTTGTAAACCATCCTCAGTTTCATCACTTTCTGCAAAATGATTTAAATTTCTCGCCCACTGTCATTACAGTTGCAGCCAAATCAAGTCAGCGAAACTATGACCCCTTATTAGTCTCGCTGTAGCTCAACGGATTAGTGACCTTAGAGCAGTTGACCCTAATCTTTGATTGGCTAGAACGAGATTAATAAGGTAAGTAACAGGAGAAAACGATGAGTATTATTCAAAAGCTATTGCACGATTATAATCAAGGCTATCGAGATTTTTCTGGGATTAGATTGCATGGAATGAACCTGGAATCTCTGGCCTTCAGCGGCATCAATTTGAGTCAGGCAGACTTGAGCGGTGCCAATTTAAACGGTGCCGATTTGAGTCGAGCCAACCTGAATCAAGCCAATTTGACCAATACTGATCTCAGAGGAGCAGACTTGAGCGGTGCCAAATTACAGAATGTCAACTTAATTGGCGCTGATCTGCGGAGTGCCTCTTTGGTAGGTGCTGATCTGACGCAGGCTGATCTTCGCAGTGCAGATCTAGAGGGAGCAGATCTCGGTGGCACAAACCTTGACGCCGTAGATTTTAGTGGTTCCAACTTATGTAACGTCAATTTCGAGGGCGCTTGCATGGAGAACACTCATTTAGACGGTGCCCAATATCAGGGCGCTGATCGCCAACCGTTGGCGGTTTGTAGTCAAAGTGCGAACACAGGGACGCCTCACCGCTGGCGATCTTGGGGACTTCACTGATTAGACCGCTTGCAGAAATAATATCCTTGCACTTATCCTCCAAAAAAGGAACTCATCCCCCCCTATCTTGGAGGATATTGAGTACCATTGAGAACGCTCTGTAGAGTATGGAATTGTGTTTAAGCCCTGTGTGGTTTAGACAAAAAAGCTTGAATCTCTATGCCCATCGTTTGGAGTTTTTCGTTGGTTGACTGCTGTTCCTCGTTAGTAATGCACTCATTTGGCCTCTAGCACACCCTGTAATGTTTGTAGCAGCGCTTCAGCGGAATATGGTTTCTGTAGCAAGCCTTTGATGCTCTCTCCAATGGATACGGTGATCTGTTCATCGATGGGCGAACCACTCACAATAATGACGCGAAGTTGAGGATTGATTTTCTGCATCGTGCGGATGGTTGTTGCCCCATCTAAAGCAGGCATGTTCATATCCATCAGAACAACATTGATTTCTGTTTTGTGTTCGGCATACTGAGCGATCGCATCCACCCCATCTGCCGCGACCAACGCCCGGTAGTTATACTGCTCTAAAACACTTCGAGTCACGTCTCGAATCGGAGCCTCATCATCCACCACCAAAATCAGCTCCCCTTTCCCCGACGGCAGGTTCGTTGCCTCTGCTTCAATCCCTTCTTCAGCTTCAATTGCAGGCAGATACACACTGAATAGAGTTCCTTTGTTCACCTTGCTGTCCACGGTGATGAATCCACCGTGGCTTTGAATAATGCTGTAGACCGTGGAGAGGCCCAAGCCTGTCCCTCCCGTCGCTTGTTTAGTCGAGAAAAATGGCTCGAAGATGTGTTCCTGCTGCTCGATGGGGATGCCGATCCCTGTATCAGCAACGGTGACTTTAATGTAGGCTCCGACCTGAGCCTCAATATGGCCTGTTGCCAACGCCTGATCCATATTGAGATTCTGAGCCGTTACGGTTAAAGTGCCCCCCTCAGGCATCGCATCACGGGCATTGACAAACAGATTCATCAACACCTGATAGAGCTGGGTTGCATCCCCTTTAACAGACCAGAGTTCGTCCGCAATATTGACCGACATCTCTAGAGACTTCGGGAAGGTGCGGTGGACGAAAGTTCTAATTTCTGAGATTAAATGTTTGACATTGAGGGCAGTGCGATCGCCTTCAGCCCCTCTCGAAAAAGAGAGCACCTGCTCAATAATATCGGTGCCCCGCTTAGAGCTTTTTTGAATAATCTCAAACTGATGCTGAATCTGCTCGCTGGCATTGGGCAGCAGCAGCGGTAAAAGTTGGGCCACACCATAGATAGGGGTCAAAATATTGTTGAGGTCGTGGGCAATACCGCTGGCGAGGGTGCCGATACTCTCTAGACGCTGGGCACGCAAAAACTGGGCTTCGAGCTGCTTTTGCGTGGTGATATCGGTATTGACGGTCAGGATGAATCTGGGGTTTTCTTGATCGTCTTGCACGAGGGTCCATCGACTCATGACGGTGATCTCTTGACCCACTTTCGTCACTTGTTTGCGTTCGCCTTGCCAGCTACCCAATCGCTGCAAATCAGCCTGAATCAATTCTTCTCCGTCAACAGTCTCGGAATATAACAATTGGTTGGCATTTTGTCCAAGGGCTTCTTCCTCAGTCCAACCGTAAATTTTTGTCGCACCTTGATTCCAGAACTTGATCTCGTCGTCCATGGACCGAACTAAAATGGCATCCGTGGCAACATCCAGAAGGGCAGCCTGTTCTCGAACCTGGAGTTGGGCCTGTTTGCGATCGGTGATGTCTGTAACCACACCATCCATCCGTATTGGACCCCCATCTGCGTCATAGATCACCTTGGCTCTTTCCCTGAGCCAGCGAACCGTCCCATCTGGTCGAACGATCCGATACTCACATTCAGCGCTGCCGGTCTCTCGCAAGACTTGATCAGAGTCTTTGAATCGATCTCGATCCTCAGGATGAACCACCTGCTCCCAAAGTTTTGATGTTTCATAAAACTCAGTCCTCGGACGATCATAAATGGTTTCGGCGGCAGGGCTGAGATACAGCACCTCAGAGGTATCTGACGCTATAGACCAGATCGCATCCTGGAGAGAACTAAGAATGCTATTGAGACGCTCTTGGCTTTCGAGTTGAGCCAGTTCTGCCTGCTTTCGCTCTGTCACATCAAAAATGACGCCATCAATGTAAGGGGGCTGACTCTCTCTCGCAGGGATCGGCTGTCCCTTTTCCCAAAAATAGCGGATGTTGTCAGCACGATCCTTGATGCGGTACTCGACCAAGAACGGCATCTGATGAGCAACTGCCTTTTTTACGGTGGCAATGACATGGGGCCGATCTTCTGGCACGATCAGCGGATCGATGGAACAAACTTCACCGCTCGATAATTCTTCAGTGCTGTACCCCGTCAGCGTCTGACACTGATTGTTGAGAAATACCATCCCGTGTTGCTCTTCAGGAAACACCCGATAGACGATCCCCGGCAGATTCTCGGTCAGGGTACGATAGTTTGCTTCACTTTGCCGAACAATCTGATCGGCTTGCACCCGCTCAAGGGTCTGAGACAACAAATTCGCCACGGACTGCAAGAAATCAATGTCATTTTGACTAAAGAGACGGTGCTTGACTGTGTGAGCGCCGATCACGCCGTAGATTTTGTGCTGACCTTGAACAATCACGCTCATGCCGCTGATCACATTGTGTTTGATCAGTAGAGGGGGACCGCTAAACCGGGTTTCGGTCTGCAGATTTGCAACAATCACCGGATGGTCACTCCGTAGCGTGTAGCCCGCTTGGGAGTCTGCATCTGTGCCGATCACCGCCTGCCCTACTAACCCTGCTTGCCAGCCCACACCGGCCTTCAGGAGCATCGATTCTCCATCCGGTAGAAGTTTCAGAACTTTGCAGTACTCAACGTCTAGAGTGGATGCGATCTCAACTACCACTTCGTCCATCAACTGATCGAGATCTTTAGAAGCCAAGGCCAACTGCCCCAATTTAGCCACGGTCGCCTGTTGCTTAGCCTTCTGAACTAGTGACTGTTCCATCTGCTTGCGATCGGTGATATCGCGGGCGGTGGCATAGAGGAGTTTCTGTTCTAGATCAGGCGTGGTATTCCAAAGAAACCAGCGATAGGAGCCGTCTTGACAGCGGTACCGATTCTCAAAGGCGATGGTGTCAACACCGCTCCCTAGCTGTTCCATTTCCTGTAGCGTTGCTGCTCTATCGTCAGGATGAACAAAATCAAGAAAAGGCTCAGCCATCAGTTCTGCGTCTGAATAGCCCAAAATGCGCTCAAAGGCTGGGTTTATCTGTTTGAAATAGCCATCTAAACCTGCCACACAAAGCAGATCTAAGGACAATGTGAAAAAGCGCTGACGTTCGCTTTCGGCCTCTTGGCGCTCTAGCTCAGCACTAGTCCAAATCGCAAAGGCTGTCAGTCCCTCCTCTATCAGGTCCAAATCTGACTGGGGCTGACGGCTTAACGCCACAATGAGTCCCATCACCTGGCCCGCTGTGTTGAGTAGCGGGGTACCGAAGTACCCTTCAATTTGATCATCCCGAAGCATTGGATCGTCGGGGAACAGAGCTTGTACCCCCTGGTGATGAATACAGGCTTTTTGAGTAATCACATCCTCGCAGGGTGTCCCCGCTAAAGCGTATTCAAAATTGGGTTGAATTTGCCCATTACCAAACGCTGCAAGGGTTTGAATGCTGCCGTCATCGCAAAGCCGACCGATGTGGGCGTAATCGACCTGCAGGGCTTCGGTGAGCTGGGGGAGTTGCGATCTCAAAAAGTCTTCACCCGTGTCTGCCGACACCTCCAGCGCCAAGCTCTTAAGTATTTGTTCACGACGCTGCAGCTTAGCGGTTCGCTCTTCAACCACCTGCTCTAATTCCTGATTTCGTTGTTGGAGCAGATCACGGTTTTGAATCTCTAACTGACAGACCTGTTGCTGAAGCAGATTTAGCATCTCATACATCTCCGCCGGGTCCATCGGTAGCAGATTACTCTGGGTCACGATCCCCTGCAACATGTCCTGTTCATTCGCCACCACGAGCCGCCGGACTCTGTGATGCTGCATCATTTGATGCACCGTCCATAGAGAATCCTCTGGACGCACCAAAGAAAGGGGCGTACTCATGACTTCCTCAGCCTGAGTTTGCACTAGATTCAGCCCCAGTCGCTGGAACTGAACAATGTCTCGCTCAGTCACGATTCCCACTGGGCGAAGTGAATCGGACGATCCTTCTGACTCTATAATCACGACGCAGCTTACTCGATGCTGCACCATCATTTGAGTGATCTGATGCACTGAGCAAGTTGGTACAGCGTGAATCACATTTAAGTTCATCACCTCATGAACCTTCCGAAATCTCATGACATCAGCAGGCTGCAGCAGATTCCGTAAACTTCTCGGCGTCAGCAGTCCCAGAACCTCTCCTTGCTGATCCACAACCGGCAAATGCCGAATCTGATGCCGCCGCATTCGGTCTAAAACCGCAAAAACATCCAGATCATCCGCAAGCTGTAGGGTAAAGACCTCCCGCGTCATCACATCAGCAACGGTGAGATCTGCTAGCGATCTATAGTCGGCAATCAGTCTGACAATATCTCGTTCAGTAAGAATGCCCACCAGTCGAGAATGGTCCAGTACGAGCGCACAACTGGTCTGCCGCTCTGTCATCGGTTCAAGGTCAGAAGCAACCGTTTCTTGGATTCGGGTTTGATGACGACTCGACGCCTGACTCATTAGGTCGATAACGTCTGCCAGCGGTGTATGAGGCGAAACCACTAGAGGAGAGCGGTCAAGCGCCTGCTCTAACGAGACAGTTAGGATTTGCTGCATTATTACCGAACAGTGAGGAAAAGCGGGAGCCTAAAAGTATGATTGGCAGTTGTGAAGAAACCAAGAACGGCTAGAAGTCTAAATATGTGGTTTTACGCTAAATATTTAGTAAATATCGTTAGGCAACCTGCCAGCCCCCTTCAAGGTCAGTCGTGACAGTTATTGCTCCCCCTGAATTGTATACCCGTTTTCCGCTTGTATATTCCCAGTATTGGTGACGAATAATTCAACAAAACGGATGTTGATGCCAAATATACAAGAGCTTTAATGCCCCTGGACTTTGCATTCTAAGAAATCAACGACATCGCTCACTTTCCTCACAACTTCCTCATGAGTGAGCCATAGGCTCTTAGAAAAGACAGTAGGCATCGCCCAAATTTCTATCGCTGCCAGACATATGGCCGCAATACCGTTCATTTTGGAGGAATACTCCATGTCAATTTACATCAGCAACCTTTCTTTTAAGGCCACTGCAACAGATATCAACAACGTCTTTTCAGACTATGGAACCATCAAAGGTATTCATATTCCCCAAGACCGAGAGACCGGTCGCTCTAGAGGCTTTGCCTTCGTAGAAATGGAACGTGCTAAAGAAGATTCTGCAATCAAAGCCCTCAACGGCATCGAGCTGATGGAACGTGCGCTCACCGTAAATAAGGCCAGACCTAAGGTAAGCCGCGATCTCAATAATCGCTAAGCCCTCTAGCCTTAGAGTCTCTGCAAGTCAACCCATGCTTGCAACAGCATCTCTCTTCCTGCATGTAAGGGGTTCTGAACCACAATTCCTCTAAAAACTATGACTCCATTTAGAGCATCTCATCGCATTCCGGTTACTGACATTGATATTCATGCGCTGTCTCTCAATCAGCACGTCCAGCAGATCATTCGCTGGGCTAAGCAGAATATGAGTCGCTCTGTCTGCGTTGCCAACGTCCATATGCTGATGGAAGCCCACTGGAATAATACCTTCAGGCAAATTTTGCGTTCGGCTGACTTAGTGACGCCAGACGGGATGCCGCTGGTGTGGATGCTGCGGTTATTGGGTGCTTACGGTCAAGAACGAGTCGCCGGGATGGATCTTTTTACAGGTCTCTGTCAAGAAGCTCAGAGCCAAAACGTGAGTATCTTCTGTGTGGGGTCTCAGACCCAAATTTTAGCTAAGATGCGCTGCCGTCTAGAGAATGAATACCCTGCTTTGCAGATCGCCGGGATGGAACCACTCCCCTTTCGATCGCTCACTGCCAGAGAAGATCGAGACCTAACCAATCAGATCAATCAGACTCAGGCGGGGCTGCTGTTCGTCTCTCTGGGCTGCCCCAAACAAGAACAGTGGATTGCTCAGCATCGCGGCAAAATCAACGCGACCATGATTGGCCTTGGGGGTGTCTTTCCGGTATACGCAGGGATTCACAAACACGCACCCCAGTGGGTCCGCACCTCGGGTCTGGAATGGGCCTATCGACTGTGCCAGGAACCCAGGAGGCTTTGGCGACGCTATGCATCAACCATTCCCCCGTTTATCTGGCTGGCGATTCAACAGCTCATCAGATGTAAGTGGATCGAAATGAAGAACTCCGATGCCATCAGAAATATTGGCTCTTAATCACAACCCCACCTTCATCGTTCTAGCAACAGCAGCATCACAACTTCCTCAATAGTTTTCGCTAGCCTCAGACATATAGAGAACGCTACGTATCAATTTCTGAGGGTAATGGTTATGACACATGCAACTTATCCCCCCTCCTCAAATCCTGATCTTGGCAAGCCGAGCGAAGACAGTAGACCTGATCCTCCAGCCTCGTCGCAAGACATGGAAGCACTCCAGCGAAGGGTCGATTCTGAAGTCAATCGCTTGAGCGCAGAGATTGCCAGTAACCGAGGCCAACCTCTAGAGCTGCTGGGGGCACTCGGGACTCTTGTAATCGTGCTAGCTGCTGTTTCAGGCTGGCTCGTGTTTCGGGTACAAAAGCTCGAAAATACGGCGCAGCTCAGCTTTGATCCAGCATTGAAAAGTCAAGTAGAGGTGCTTGACCAAAAACTACAAACCCTGGACCAAAAAGTTTCACAAGATTTAGTGGGTGAGCTGCAGGCCACTCAAAAGCAGTTGACTGAGATTGAGCAAAAACTTAAGTTAGTCGAGACGACAACACAATCTCTTAGTAGCCCAGCGGCAGAACCGCCAGCCCCCCCTAGCCAGCCTCAGGCTCAATAGAAAATTACGAACGGCCAGCAGGAGACAGATACAAATCCATCCCCTGCTAACCCAAACTAAAACCGCATCAATCAAAACTTTTCTCAATATGGTCGAGCCTTCTCAGCCTTTACCCCCTACTAGCCATGACTATTAGTACTTCTCATCCTGCCAGATGGCACGTCCCAACCCCCCATCTAGACTACCAACGCCTCTGGAATTCAGTACGCCGTCTTGGTCGCCTATCGAATCGCCTCGGCATCGATCTGGGTACCTCCAAGACCTCAATTTATAGCCCCGAGCAGGGCGTGGTTCTCCAAGAGCCATCGGTAGTGGCGATCAACAAAGAGACCTTAAAACCCATTGCCTTTGGGACCGCCGCCAAAGAACTCATTGGCCGCAACCCCGAAGAGATCGCGGTGATTCGCCCCATCCGTAACGGGGTTGTCACAGAGTTTGAGTTGACAGAACAGATGCTTCAACGCTTTATGAGACAAGCGCAAGGAGGGCATCCTGTTTTTCGCCCTCAGGTGGCAGCAGCTTGTGCTCACGGCGTCACTAGCATTGAGCGTTTGGCCTTGACGGAAGTCATGTCAGAAGCCGGCGCCCGCAAAGTTTCACTGATTGATAAGTCTATTGCAGCGGCGATTGGAGCCGGATTGCCCATCGATCATCCAACAGGCAATTTAATTGTCGATGTCGGGGGTGGGACAACAGAAGTCGCCATCGTCGGTCAGATGGGAACGGTCATCAATGTCACGAGTTGGGAAGCTGGAGAAGCAATTGACCAAGCCATTCAATACTTCTTGAAGTCACGCCATCACCTCCTGATCGGAGAACTCATGGCTGAAAACATCAAGATTAAGTATGGCTCTGCGTTTGCCAACCCTCAGCAGGACAATCAAGAGAGCAATATTTCGGGTCTCGACCCCGTTTCAGGGCTATGTAGAAGCGTAACTATTTGCCGGGGCGATCTCAGAGAGGCCATATCTAAACCCTTACACAGCATTGTAGATACCGTAAAGCGAATTTTAGAGCTAACGCCACCAGAGCTAATTTCAGACATCGCAGATCGCGGCGTCATCTTGACCGGCGGTGGGGCTTTGCTCACTGGCCTCGATCAGCTCATTAGCCATGAAGTCAACCTGTTTGTGCAGATGGCTTCAGACCCCCTTAACGGAGTCGCAATGGGTGCAGGCTACACGCTGGAAACCCCCGTTCCCCATAGCAAAATTTTGGTGGCTCAATAGCGGTCTTCAGTCAGTTTCTGAACGGCGGCTCTGAGAGCTTGTTATGGGTCAGGCGAGTTCTAAATATAGTGATTTCGTTTGGGGTAGATGTCGATGTCTCTGAGGCCAAGCTAGATATATCTGCGATCTCAACTCTGCTCAAGAATAGTATTAGCGTCGGTCAAGACGTGAAGATTCTTGCTCAAACCAGTGGATTGACCCAACTGGAGCTAGATAGCCTGGAGCCACCCTTAGGGAGTGTGACGCTCCAGAAAGCTGATCTGCATCGACTCTACAAACGATTGTCTGCCCTGAAAACGCAATCGGAGCTACTTTATCAAAAGTCGGGCATCAAGGTCGATGTTTCAGAACCTGAGGGTGAAGTCTTAGAGCCTCGATAGATCTGCTGGAGTTGGCCGTGCTAGGCTGCTCTGAAACTCAAAAAGAGGAAGAACTCAACCCTCACAACTTCCTCAGGTTCCTAACTTAAGGTTTTGGCAGAGTCAGCAATGACCCGCGATGCTGACGATAGCAGGCCAGATGAACCTTGACATCTGGTTTTAAGTGGAGTGTGGAGTTTACAGACAATTATGGACGAAGTACGGGGAAGAGATCTCATGGCCGATGAGGAACTGCTTTACCCTCGTCATGGTGCTGTTCGTAGGCAAAGCCATTATAGTCATTTGGCAGCAACCGACCCAAGCACAGCCAACAAAATTGATGCCAGAGGAAGCTCGCTGAACGTTCTCGATCTTAGTCTCCGCACTTGATATTGATATTTAGAGGTTTAGCGATGATTCATCATTACCTTAATACCGATGCTGTTTAAACTGCTTGTCATTCTGCACACGCTGGGGGCCACAGTTTGGACAGGGGGGCACCTCGTCCTTGCTGTCACGGTGCTGCCCAGCGCCCTGAGAAAACGTGATCCTGAACAAATTCATGCCTTTGAAGAAAAATTCGAAGGGTTTGGGCTATCTGCCCTGCTGCTTCAAGTAATCACGGGGCTGTGGCTGACCAGGATTTATTTTCCTAGTATTCAGACTTTTTTCGCCTTTGAATCTTATTTATCGACCTATATTGCCGTCAAGCTGGGCCTGTTGCTCGGCACTTTAGCATTAGCAATTCATGCCCGCTTCTTTATTATTCCCAATCTCACTAAAGAGACCCTGAATTCATTGGCCTATCATATTGCTGGGGTGACCACACTGGCCGTGCTGTTTGTTGTTCTGGGAGCTGGAATTCGCCTCGGAGGTTTACCTTAAAATCTTGTAGAGTTATAGAAAAGCTAAGTATTTTTAGGGAATTGGTTACTATCAGCTCTCAATCTCCCGCACCATTCGTAGCAGGTAACGGGCCTGCTGTAAGGACACCTTGAAGCAATAAAACAAGTCGAAGTCTCTTTAATAAAAGCCGTGGTAACTACGCTTGCAATTACCACGGCTCTTTAGAGAACAAATTAAACGTTTATCCTCCTTTTTCTCTAAACACTAACGATTGAGGTTGTAGCCAATGCCGAGAAAGACGCCAAAGTCTGTATCATCAATGAACCCGGCATGAACGCCAGTTGTGGCAGTGAGGTTCCGGTTGAGTGGAAGATCGACACCACCAGTGACCATGGGGCCAAAGTCTCCATCGGTAGTGACTGCCATGCCTCCTCCGAGGTAAGGAGCAAACAGGACTTGAGACTGACCGATCTTGCCTGCTTTAATGGGCGCAAAGTCAAAGGTTGCAGGCAACAAGAAAGTTGCATCATCTTCAAAGTCAGTGACGACGGCGGGACGAACTGAGAAGAACTCAGTCAGGCCAATCTTGCTGTAGATAATCAGACCATCTTCCCCGACAGAGGTGCCTCCAAAGCCACCAAAGTTACCGCCAATGCCGATATAGCTAGGTCCAGAGCGTGTGGCTTGGAAGGGCTGAGCTTCTTCCAAAGGAGCCTGACTCACGACTCCATCTTCTTGAAGCTGCAGAGATTGAGCTTGCTGACTTAGGGACTCAGCACTAGGAACCGGCTCAGAAGCCAGTGCCGCTTGAGCAATCAACGAAGCACCCACAATACCGACACAAGCGAGAGAATACTTCATCCAAGACAAACGACGGGTTTTCATTTTAAACCCCTCCATTTTTGATTTAATAAAATGTTTTGGACTAATAGCTCTGAAAACAAGAGATAAACTCTTTATTCCTTTGCTATACTTCTATTTTAGCGTTTTTAATCTGGAACAGCTTGCTTTTTGATCTCAATGACTTGCATTCATCCCATCAATGAAAGTGAGTTGTTTGACTGTTCCTGCCCAAGAGAATTTGGCGAAATATAAGTTAGGTGTCGTCCTTGAATCAGGCTTCACAGAAACGCCAAGTTTCACTGCTTATATCAATATAGAAACCTATTTCTACACTTATGCGTGGTTCCCGCGCTTAGGAGGAAGCGATGGCTGTTTTATCACGCATTTATAGGGTCTTGGGCGTCGTGGCTGCGATCGGCGTTGCGATCGCGACCCATAATCTTGACTGGACAAAGCCTAGCCTTGCAAAGTCTCAAGATCGTACTAACGCAGTCGAAATCGCCCTAGGTCAGCCAGAGGCGATCAATCGAGAAGATCAGTCTGTTATCCTCCACAGTGCCGGAATTCAAAAGGCTCTACAGGGCAACTATCTGGATGCAATTGAGGATTACAGCCAAGCACTACGGCTGTCTCCCCGCAATCCTGATATTTTCTTCAATCGTGCCGTTGCCCATTACGCTGTTGGGCACTCACAGCAAGCGCTGAGGGATTTTAATCACGTCATTCAACTGCAGCCCACGATGGCAGAAGCCTATGCAGATCGAGCAACCCTTCGCCTAGAGGCAGGAGATTCAGCGGGAGCCATCGCTGACGTTCAGAAAGCAGCCGATCTATTTGAGCAACAAGGTGAGCCAGATTTAGCCGCAGAGATGCGGGAATGGGTTCAGCAACACAACACAGGCTCTGACTTTTAAGCTGCTCCTTTCTGTTCGACCAGAAAGGGAAGCAGCAGGGCTTGTAGAAATACCCCAAGGCTCATAAGTTCCTCAACAAACTTTTCTAAGATCAAGGTGTAGAATCCCTGTGGCTTTGTCTGCAGCCAAAGCGCAAATGGAATGGCGTAGATAAACGATGCCAGATCTAAACTGTCTGGAGTCAGTCTGGGAACTCACATCCGTTGCTGTAATACAGCAGCCTAATCAAGGGAGGAGCGCAGCATGTTTGTTCGTTCTACCAAGCGAGTGAAGCTACTCGGGGCACTGGTCTTCCTGGCCGTGATGATGACCGGGACTGCGAATGCTGATATTCGTCGCTACAAAGATCTAACGCTGGCCCGCAACGCTGAGCCAACTAGCCATGTTCTTAGAGGGTATAACCGGGGGGCTATCTCCCTACACCACATCGTGGGTTCCCGAGATGGCGATCGCAATATGTGCATGGGCTATGGTTCCTACGATGCAGATCACATCATCAAGCTCGAACAACGGCTCCCGAATCTGACCCTTCAGGTCAGAAGCAAGTACCCAGATACAACTCTTGCCGTTATTGGCCCCCATCAAAAGCTCTACTGTGCCGATGATTCTCCATCGGGGAGGGCGGCCCAACTAGAACTGCACGATCTGAAGCGTGGAACCTACAAAGTCTGGGTCGGAGGTATTGATCAAGGTGCGGCTTTCAAATACACGCTGAAGGTCAGTCAGCCAGATGCCGTTTCACAGAAATAATGTATTCAATACGGTTGTTGCCTTATGTTTAGACATCCCTGGAATCCGGCCTCAGACCTTGAAGAAGAGACCTCGGGCCAGTCTGACTCGATGGACGTTCAGACTGGCCCCCAGATCGAAGATGACCGCACCGGCTTTAGTATTGAGACCCTGCGACGTGCGATCGCAGATAACCTCTACTACATTCAGGGCAAATTTCCTGAGATTGCCACCCAGTATGACTACTACATGGCCTTGGCGTATACCGTGCGCGATCGCATTCTCCACCGCTGGATCAACACCGTCAAAACCTACCGAGAGCAAGACGTAAAAGTCGTCTGCTATCTGTCTGCCGAATATCTCCCTGGTCCCCATCTGGGAAATAACCTCGTGAACCTCGGCATCTATCCGCAGGTTGAACAGGCCGTCAGAGCATCCGGTCTAGACCTCAATGCACTCCTCGCAGAAGAAGAAGAACCCGGCTTAGGCAATGGTGGCCTCGGGCGCTTAGCCGCCTGCTACATGGATTCCCTCGCCACCCTAGAAATCCCGGCCATTGGCTACGGCATTCGTTACGAGTACGGCATATTTGATCAAGAAATCCGCGATGGTTGGCAGGTGGAAATCACCGACAAATGGCTACGACTCGGCAATCCCTGGGAAATTCCGCGTCCTGAAAATGCGGTAGATGTGAAATTTGGTGGCTATACTGAGTCTTACACCGATGACCAAGGACACTATCGGGTTCGCTGGGTTCCCCATCAGGTGGTTAAGGGTGTCCCCTACGACACACCCATCTCAGGCTATCGCGTCAACACCACCAATACTCTCAGACTGTGGAAAGCAGAGGCACCGGAATCCTTTGATTTTCAAGCCTTTAACCTCGGTGACTACTATGGGGCAGTGGATACCAAAATTACCTCTGAAAACCTGACAAAGGTACTCTATCCCAACGATGAGCCGATTCAGGGAAAGCAACTTCGGTTAGAGCAGCAGTACTTTTTCGTCTCCTGTTCCTTGCAAAACCTGCTCAAAATTCATCTGCTCAGAGAAGATCCGTTAGAGACCTTTGCTGATAAATTTGCCATTCAACTCAATGACACTCACCCGGCGATTGGCATTGCTGAACTGATGCGATTGTTGGTAGACGAGTATCTGATCAATTGGGAAATTGCCTGGGACATCACTCAAGAGGCGTTTGCATTCACCAATCACACCCTACTTCCAGAAGCTCTGGAGACTTGGTCTCTAGAGCTATTCGGTCGTCTTCTCCCTCGCCATCTAGAAATCATCTACGAAATCAATCAGCGCTTTCTTGATCAGGTGCGGCTCAAGTATTTAGGAAACACTGACAAGCTGGCTCAGCTCTCTCTATTGGATGAACGTCGCGGGAAACGGATTCGGATGGCGCACCTCGCCTGTGTGGGCAGTCATGCCATTAATGGGGTCGCAGCCTTGCATACGGAACTGCTCAAAACTGGGGTGCTGCGCGATTTCTATGAGCTGTGGCCCGAGAAATTCAGCAATAAGACCAATGGCGTCACCCCTCGCCGCTGGATGGTTTTGATTAACCCTAGACTCACCCAACTCATCTCTCGCAACATTGGCGAAAGTTGGATCAAGCAGCTTGATGATTTGAGACAGCTTGCCCCCCTGGCGAATGATCCGAGTTTCTGTCATGAATGGCGGCAGGTGAAGCGGGCCGTAAAACAAGATCTAGCTGACTACATCCAGACGACCCAAGGGCTAACCATCAACCCAGACTCAATTTATGATGTCCAAGCCAAGCGCTTTCATGAATACAAGCGGCAGCATTTGAATGTGCTGCACATCGTCACGCTATACAACCGAATCAAGCACAACCCTGAGATTGAGATGACGCCTCGGACCTTTATCTTTGGCGGCAAGGCTGCACCGGGATATCGGATGGCGAAGCTGATCATTAAGCTGATTACTGCGGTGGGGGATGCGGTGAATCAAGATCCTGATGTTTGCGATCGCATCAAAATCGTCTTCATGCCCGACTTCAATGTCACCAACAGTCAGCGAATTTACCCGGCGGCGGATCTATCCGAGCAAATTTCTACCGCCGGTAAAGAAGCCTCTGGCACCGGCAACATGAAATTCTCAATGAACGGAGCCTTGACCATCGGCACCCTAGATGGAGCCAATATCGAAATCCGGGAAGCCGTCGGCGCTGAGAATTTCTATCTGTTTGGGCTAACGGCCCAGGAGGTAGCCGATCTCAAGGCAAGCAGCTACAACCCCCGAGCATATTACGATTCAAACGCTGCTCTGCGAGAGGCACTTGACTTGATCAGCTCAGGATACTTCTCTCACGGAGATGGCAGCTTGTTTCAACCCTTAGTTGAAGGGCTTTTGCACCACGATCCGTACCTAGTTCTTGCTGATTACCAGTCCTATATTGACTGCCAAGACTCCGTGGGACAGGCGTTTCAAGATCAGGAGACCTGGACCCGCACCGCGATTCTCAATGTCGCTCGGATTGGGAAATTCTCCTCTGACCGGGCGATCCGCGAGTACTGCCAAGACATTTGGCACGTCGATCCGGTCCACATTAAGCTTGAGGAGTATGTGCAGGCTAAAGCGGCTTTAGCAGGCGATCACTGCCTTGACGCGAACGCCTGTCCTTTCTAGCGAGTCTGCCGTTATGACGCTCTAAGCCGATAAGAGCTGCTGCAGTTCTCCTGATTTTCGCAGTTTAGAGATGGCCGACCGTTGAAGCTGCCTGACCCATTCACGACTGACTCCCATTTGCCGACTGATGTATTGCAGTGAACGAGGGACGCCATCATTGAGGCCATAGCGGAGGATCAAGACGGTTCGCTGATCGTCTGTAAGGTTTGTCAAAGTAGACCACATAGTCCCCCGCAGCAAATCCTGGTTTACGGTTTCGTCTGGTCCCATTGACTGTTGATCTTCAAGGAGATCAATCAGTTCCGTATTGCGCTCATCTCCGACCGGCCTATTCAGCGACTGTGGATTGGCCCTGCGCGCAGCAGTCAAGATCTGCTGCAGCCGATTTTGAGTCATATCGAGCTTTAGAGCGATTTCAACATCTGTGGGTTTTCTGCCCAATTGTTGAGACAGCTCTCGCTGAACCTTCTTAATCTTATTCAGCTTTTCAGAAACGTGAATCGGAAGCCTAATGGTGTGAGACTGCGTTGCGATCGCTCGGGTAATCGATTGGCGAATCCACCAGTAGGCATAGGTGCTGAACCGATACCCTCTAGAAGGGTCGAACTTCTCTACTGCCCTCGCAAGTCCCAGACTTCCTTCTTGGATCAGATCCAGCAGCTCTAGGCCCCGTTTCTGATACTTCTTCGCGATCATCACAACCAACCGCAGATTAGAGCGGATCATTTTCTGTTTGGCCTGCTGACCCCGTTGCTGAATCTGCTCCAATTCAGCCTGGGAGGCGTCCGCTGGAAGGTGCAGGAACAATTGCACTTGGCGACCCAATTCAACCTCTTCTTCGTGAGTCAATAATGGATATCGCCCAATATTGGACAGATAGGTCCCAAAGGTATCCTTAACAACTTTCACGGTATTAGACATACAACTCACCACCCCATTTTTTTAAGCATCGCTGCTCCACTAGCGGCTACCCCTAGCGATCAAACATTGATGTTTGCTGAGGGGACTCTGGCAGGCTTGAGCTAGCTTCGATGCGGCTCATGGTAATCGCAAAACTCAAAACAATCATCAGAATTACGAATGCCCAGAATAGCGTGAGTCCAAATCTGGGGAGCCAATAGTCCAGAAATAGCTTGAGATTGTTGGGTGACAGCATCATCAGTCCTCCTATCACTCGCTCTAAAATCTCTGCAAGCATCCCACCAGAAACGACGGTACGTTTGGTAAAGGCAGCAAGTGTTTCTCTACTTTTAGAATAGGAAAAAGACTTGTGAAACTTGTGAGGCAGTCTATTACAGCGATTGAGGTGTTGCGATCGCACTCAAAGCATTCACTCAATTTGGGGGTTCATTCTAGAGGGGAAAGTAATCTAGGACTAGCCTTTCTGCCTCACCTTTTGTTTGAACCACTCCATCAAGTGTCGCGAATAGCACCTTCGATAATATTGCGTTAAAGTCACGGCCCGGTTGATACCCGAGACAGATCAAATCATTTCCGTTTAGCAAGGGTTTTACCGTCTTCCACTCTTGCAAATACTGCCAGATGCGCTGACGCACAGTGAGGGGGCTTTGGGCTGTAACCAAAAGGAGAGTGGGAAGATCGTAACGCCGCAAACATTGGACCACCTGGCTGGGGCTGCGAGGGTAAATCAAAACGGAATGGATCTCTGCTTGCATTGGAGCTAAGGTACTCAAACGCTGGTGACTATGCTCACCTAAACAAAGATTCTCAGCGACTTTAGCTCGATCTTCACTTCTTAGCTGTGCCACCAATAGCTCCAAGATAAGTTGCCACGGCTGGATTGCTTTCACGCTCGGATCGAATAGGGTCAACCAGGATAAGGCCAATTGGGTCTGTTTCCACCACGCCTGATCAATCTTGAGCTGGGGATGGAGACATTTCAGGGCATCCAACTCTGACAACAAGACCAAAGCGGTTTCCCAGTTTGGCAATTTGAGAATGGCTTTTAGCTCTTTTTTTAAGCGTGACTGCAGGGCCGGAACAGGGTGGTGGTGAGTTTGTGTTTGCTGATAGATGCCAGATGCGATCGCATCTCGAATATACCCTTCTGTCTGAGGTTCAATCACAAACCCAAAGCGGGTCGCAAACCGCACCGCCCGAAAGATCCGAGTCGGGTCTTCAACAAAGCTATTGGGATGCAGTACCCGAATGTGCTGATGGTGCAGATCCGTCAGCCCACCAAAGAAGTCGAGTAGGACAGGGGTATTTTCTAAGCATCTTGGGGGTGTTAAACGCACCGCCAAGGCGTTTATTGTGAAATCTCGGCGAGATAAATCTTGCTGAATAGAACCCACGACAACATCTGGGTCAGCGGCAGGGTAGGGATAAGATTCTGTGCGGGCCGTGGCGATGTCGACGCTGAAATTGCCTAGTTGAGGATGCGATCGCCAAATCATCGTCGCCGTTTGAAAGCGTCCGTACACCTGAAGATGCGCCTCAGAGTAAAGCTTGTGTAGGGCACAGCCTAGTTCTGCAGCGCCCTGAACCGATGCAGAATGATTGGCATCTACAACTAAATCAAGCTCACGAAAATTGATGGCTTGCTCAGTCTGTTGCAGTAACAAATCACGCACCGCACCACCCACAAGATAGAGCGGCCAGTTTCTATCGTTAGCCTCTACTGCAGCCGCTGACAGCAATTCCTGGAGCGGTAAGGGCAGGGTCTGTAGTTTCGTCTGAATTGAAGAATGCATAGACCCATGAGTTAACTTTTCGGTTGGCTATCTCCACGATCGCGATAGCAGTTTTAGCCGCTATCTAGCTTCAGCCCATATCCTGGAACGACCTTAACCGATAGTCATTTGTGGCATTCCTTAGAGACCCTAGGCACCAGACCCGGAGCGCTGACGAAACATTTTCTTCTTAAATTCCACACTGAAAAAGACTAGTGCTCCTAACCCTAAACTGACACCTAAGTCAGTAGCCGACAGCGGCACCGTTTTAAACATTGTCTGGAGTAAGGGAACATAGACCACCAGAATCTGAAAGAGAAAGGTCACAATCACAGCCAGCAACGCAGGCTCGTTAGAGAACAAACCAATCTTAAAGAGAGAGTCTTGGTCAGAACGAACCGCCTGGGCAATACTAATCCGAGAAAACGCCAGTGTGCAAAACACCATTGTTTGCCAATTTTCCAGCCCCAAATCCCAGTAGCGGTAGCCCACTCCCAATAGAACAGCACCTAAAAACAGACCGATCCAGATGATGCTCTGACCAACACCCCGACCAAAGATACTCTCATTGGGTTCATAGGGGGCGCGTTTCATAATATTTCGCTCTGCGGGTTCAACACTCAAAGACAGCGCCAGGATGCCGTCAGCCAATAGATTGATCCACAAAATTTGGAGCGGCAGAAGCGGCAAGGGCATCCCCAGGAAAGGGGCAAACAGAATCACCCATAGTTCACCAAGATTGCCGGTGAGAGTGTACAGAATAAATTTACGGATGTTGTCATAGATCACCCGACCTTCACGGGTTGCCGCCACAATCGTGCTGAAGTTATCATCAAGCAACACAATGTCAGAAGCATCCTTGGCGACATCTGTACCCGTGATGCCCATCGAAATGCCGATATCCGCTTGCTTGAGGGCCGGGGCATCGTTAACGCCGTCTCCGGTCATCGCCGTAATTTGTCCAGAACACTGAAGGGCATGGATAATATCTAACTTATGCTGGGGGGCAACGCGGGCGTAGACAGAAACCTGCCCGACGGCATCACATAACTCTGCTTCAGTCAACCGATCTAGATCTTGCCCGGTGAGCAGCTTACCGTTGGCAGCAATTCCTAAATCTGCGGCAATATGTTGAGCGGTTAGAGGATGGTCGCCGGTAATCATCACGGGTCGAATTCCGGCGGTTTGACAGGTTTGTACGGCACCATACACATCTGAGCGAATCGGATCGATCATGCCCACTAATCCAACAAAGATCAGATGTTGTTCAACGGTGGAAAGGTCATCGGGGATTTCCTTGAGAGATTGGTAGGCCACGCCCAAGAGCCGCATTCCTTCTTGGGCAAGCTGATCATGGGTTTCGAGGATGCGATCGCATCTCTCCTCCGTCATCTGCTCAATGCGATCGGCCTCCCAAACCCAATCCGAAATCTTGAGCAGCCGGTCCACTGCACCCTTGCAGAACACAACGTATTGGCAAGGATCTGGCACCTGAGCAAAGGCCAAAGTGTCGGCAACCAGAGATAAGGCTGGGGAGCTGTCTGTTCCCCGACAATGTACGGTTGTCATTAGCTTCCGGTCTGAATCGAAGGGAACTTCCTTGATCCGGTGCAAACATGCTTCTAGATCTATTTTTTTCAGCCCCGCCTGAGCCGCAGCCACCACCAACGCCCCTTCCGTTGGATCACCAATCATACGGAAGCCCTGAGGCGCAGCATCATCAAGATTGAGAGCGGCATCATTACACAACGTCCCGGCCATGAGCAAAAGAGAATGTACAGGCTGCGTCTGGAAGTCGGTGGAAGGTTCACCGTCTAAGAGAGAGGAAGGATGCTGGGTGAGATCAATGCGTTTCCCTGCTGCCACTACAGAAGCAACGGTCATACGATTTTCGGTCAATGTCCCAGTCTTGTCTGTACAGATCACCGTCACCGAGCCGAGGGTTTCCACCGCAGGTAGTTTGCGGATCAGTGCCTGCTGCTTCAGCATTCGCTGGGCACCCAAAGACAGCGCAATCGTCACTACTGCCGGTAGACCTTCCGGGACTGCCGCTACGCCCAAACTGACAGCAATCATAAACATGGCCTGAAGTTCTTCGCCCCGCAGCAGACCCAGGCCAAAGACGATCAGAACCGTGACTAGAATTGCGATCGCAAGTTTCTGCCCCAGTTGATCGAGCCTTTTCTGCAGATGCGTCGGCTCTGACTTCACCGATTGAATGGCCGCCGCAATCTGCCCTAGCTCAGTGGACATAGCGGTCTCAGTGATGACGACCTCACCGCGACCATAGGTGACAATAGTGCCCATGTAGACCATATTTACGCGGTCCCCGAGCGGCAGATCGCCCTGATCTAATGCGTGAGAGACTTTATCAACCGCATCCGATTCCCCCGTGAGGGAGGCTTCCTGAACACGGAGGTTGGCGCTCTCTAAAATGCGTCCATCTGCTGGGACCAGATTGCCCGCTTCCAGGAGGACCACATCTCCCGGCACCAGCTCCCGAGAGGATAATTCTTGTACCTGTCCCGCTCGTTTGACTCTGACAGTGGGCACAGCCAGTCTGCGGAGAGATGCGATCGCCTGTTCTGCTTGATACTCCTGCCGAAAACCCAGCACTGCATTGAAAACAACAATCAGGAAAATAGCGATTGAGTCTTGAATATCGCCTAGAAATGCAGACAGAACCGCCGCCACAATCAAGATCAGAACCATCGTTGCGGTGAGCTGCTCTCGCAAAATTACCCACGGGTTCTTGGTCGCCTTCTCAACTAATTCGTTTGGCCCCTGCCGAGCGAGGCGCTGCTGTGCCTCTTCTTGACTCAAGCCTGTTGCGATAGTGCCAAATTTTTCTAAGACCGCTGGGGGGCTGAGTTGATACCAGGTGCTCATGTTTGCAATTTTAGGGGTTGCGATCGCATTTTCTACAGCCTAAATCTTTTATCATGCAAGCAGCCCCATTGGCATCATCAACCTATCCTTCAACAACCTGAGGATGTAGTGGTTGATTTAGGGACCCAAAACTGAACATTGAATCACCCTCTGGATCAACATCCAGTTGAGTAATACGCCCCCGCCAATAGCAAAAGGGACCGTCTTCAAGCAGCCAACTTACCTCTCCACGAGTCGGGATTCGGTAACCGCCAAGCACTTTGTAATCCGCAAAGGTTCCAAACCAAGGCGTCTCAATCTCTTGCCCCTCAACTAAGCGTGGTCGATCCGGCGCACTACTGCGAACAATATTGCCATTTAGATCAAAGTCAAAGCGCACAGCCGCTCGTTCTGGCCCAGCGGCAACTTCCACCGATGAAGGATCAAGTTCCCGCCACTGTAGGGAGGAATTATTGAGCAGAGCATCAGGACAAAAGACCAACTCCGCCAGATATCGCATCAGTTCACCTTTGTCTGTCCCCGCTCCTTCAGCCTTAGCAAGTGAAATAGAACCGAATAACCTAGCCTCTAGATACCCGTGGCCATCAACATAGCTATCAACCACCCTAATTTTGATTCGCGGGGCAGCCCGGAATCTTGCTCGCCAGACAAATCCTGGCTGTTGAATAGCAAAGTCTTGAGTGGCGGTAAAGGGAATCCACTCTCCCTGCTCAGACAGGCGCATCTCACCTGTTTGGTGAATCCGTATTGTTTCTGGGCAGCGCTGAGATGAGGGACAAGAGCGTAAAACAAAGTCACGGATCAGAGCTGGTGGATGAGTCGGCTGCTCCTGAGAATGGAACATTCTGAGCGTTGACACCTGTCGATCCCCAAGGATTTGGAACCGCCTCGCTAACCAGAGATGCACAATGATTAGAACGGATATCATCCCCAACAGAATTTTGATACTGAGGGATAAGTCAATCATGACAACCTCCTAACGATGCGCTACGGCGTAACTCTCTAATGGGTTGAACGTCTCCCAAAATGGCCTGAATGCATTTAATAGCTCCAAATTGGGAGGCGAGTGCAATATCACGGCTGCCGTTAGATTTCCTGAGGCAAAGCTTCTTGTGTATGGGGACTCTTGAAGGTTCGTTGAGCATCAGGGAGCTGACAAGCCTCCATTGTTTTGACATGCTCCATCTCATCATCTCGAATATTGATGAAGGTGTCATAAAGCGTCTCCACTACTGGACGACGCGATTCTGGCCGAGTCGTAGTTTGGAACTCATCGAACATATAGAGATCACCATCTCGGTAATATTTGACAGCCACCGGAGGGGCAGGCTGCTGTTTAAGGTCAGATTCATGCTCCTGCAGAAAGACATCGTAGGTGTGATAGGCATGCTGCTCCACGAGTTCCATAAATTGGTAAGCAGACCGAGGAGAAATGACGTAAATGCCGACGATAATCCAGTAGTAGAGTAACGCCGCGTGACGGGCCACAAACCGATCAATCCATTGTTCACTTCCACCCAATGACTCCATAATCAGTAAATGGTGCAGCTCATTCCAGGATTCAGCAAAGTGGACTTTGAGCCAGTCAGCCTTTCGCCACAGACCTAAAGTTTCGTAGAGGTGCAGCACAGACATATAGGCAAAATAGGGCACACGGGCAACGGTTTCTAAGACATAAAAACGAGGATAAGGGCGATCTCGATAGACAACGTTGATCACAAAAACCAAAATGCCAACCAAAATACGAATCATGCAGTTTCTCCTATGTGTTGGGTAAATGGCGCATGGTTTTATCTCTTATAAACGAGTCAAAACCTGATGCACCTTTGGGAAGAATGAAGTTGAAATGCAGTCCCTCATTTTCATTTCCAACCTAGAGCAGAAGCTTGAGGAACCTGTGAGGCACTCTGCAGCATTGAAAAGCGTAAGCAAACCTATCAAGATCATTACATTGGGGCCTACTCTCAGCCTGCTTAGCTCCTCAGTTGTTCCTCAAGATATTGACTTACAGTTGAAGGGAACAGACAAAGTACAGTAGGTGCTGAAAGCTATCGGGCGATGCAACACAATATCCCATTTAGCTGTAGCAGAGTTACTCGCTTAAATTTAGTCGAAACGTTATTCACTAAATCTGTCTCAGTAGTTGGCAGGATCGCTATGTTCTGCGGCTATTCGTTCCCATGTAACGTAAAGGGGGGCACTATGAAATCTTCTGTCAACCCATCCATGGGTGCGAGTCAGGACTATCAGCCTACGACTGAAAGCTCGCAACCTATCAAAGAACAGAGAGATACAGGCGTATATTCTTCTGGGACTCCGGTAAAAATCTCGAAGGGTTCTTTTCGAGGCTGTATCGGTCAGGTCGCAGCCTGTACCAATGATGGTGTCTTTTTTATCCGAAAACATTCAGACCCTCAGCAAGATAGGTGCGATCGCATGCCCAATGGTCCCTTCTTGGATGACGAATTTGAGTATATAGATTGACTCAATCCGAAGAAGCTAAAATAGCTTAAAATCGTTTGCGCCCCGACATAGTTCTGATCCAGTATTCTGCTTTCCCGTATATGACTTTAACAGCACAGGAATAATGAATAGACGAGAGGCGTCACTTTCAGATCTTGCAGACGTGCTATCAGTAGAGCGTGCCGCATTTGGTGGTGACGAAGAGGCTGAGCTGGTGAGGAACCTTCTAAACGACCCGAGTGCATAGCCTATCTTATCGTTGTTAGCCGTTGAAGATGATCGTGCTGTAGGGCACATTTTGTTCACCACAACCCATTTGACTACAACTCAAAACGCGCCGAAGATAGCGCTTCTAGCCCCCTGGCAGTTATACCGGATGCTCAGAAACAACGCATTGGCTTTCAGCTCATTGCCAGAGGACTTCGGCTTTTAGCAAAATCAGGAATAGATCTAGTCTTCGTGCTAGGACATCCAGGCTACTATCCACGCCACGGCTTCAAACCCGCGCAGCCTGTCGGATTTGAACCACCCTATCCTATTGCGGCTGAGAATGCAGAGGCATGGATGGTTCAAGCGCTTCGTCCCAATGTGATTGGCTCGTTTTCAGGAACGCTCATGTGCGCCGATGCACTCAAGAAGCCCGAACTCTGGCAAGAAGAGTAAAGTAAGCACTTTATCGTTCACGATTGAGTCTCTGCATGCTAAGGTCACGGCTGAAACCGCTTAATCGAAAAGGGTTCAATTGCAAGGGAACTCTTATCCTCTAAAATCAGTTCCGACAGAATGCGCCCCACAACAGGCGATAACTGGAAACCGTGGGCAGAGAAACCAAACGCATGATAAACGTTAGGGGCTTTGGCACTGGGACCAATGACCGGAATCTGGTCGGGCATAAACGCCTCCAGTCCTGCCCAGATTCTGACAATTCTCACATCAGCCATTCGGGGAAATAAGTCCAGGGCTGTATGACTGCTTTCACTGAGCTTGGTGAAATCAATGGCGGTCGTCTCTTGCTCCCAGTCATGGTCGGCGAGATGAGCACCACCAATTAACACCGTGCCGTTCTGCATTTGCTTAAACGACAGCTTGCGGGATGCTGCACCCACTACTGGGTCAAGGAAATGGGGCAAACGCTCTGTCACCATCATCATGGGAGCACCGACCCTCAAAGGAACGGGTTCTCCTAAGTCCGTGCAAAGTTTTTCGGCCCAGGCTCCGGCGCAGTTCACAAGCACAGGAGCATCAAAGTTGGCTGGCTCTGTTTGCGATCGCTCTGTGACCACTCGCCAACAGTCCCCCACCAGATCAAACCCGGTCACTCGGCAACCTGTTTGATACTGGACGCCTAGAGATTGCGCCTTGTGACGAAACGCCGTGAGGGCATGGTAAGGACGGGCAAAGCCATCCCCTTCCGTGTAGAGGCCTCCGACACAGTGGGGGGCCAAAGTAGGCACCAACTGGTAAAGGCGATCGCGATCAATCAGTTGCTCATGCGCAAACCCCAAGGACTGAACCAGCGCTGCCCGATCCGCAAGTTTCTGCAGATCGGCCTCATTTTCGGCCACCTTGACCTGACCACTGAGCTGTACATCACAGTCACTCCCCACCAACGCCCGGATCTCTCGCCACATTTCCGCAGCCGCCACCGCCAAGGGAATTTCTGCCGGATGGCGATTGAGGCGACGTAATCCCCCGGCATTTACCCCGGAGGCATGGCGACCGGGGCTATCTTTCTCAATCACCATGACCCGCTGACCCTTGAGTGCAAGGTGGAGTGCTGTTGAAGACCCGATTAGTCCGCCCCCGATGATGATGGCGTCCATCGTCATTGTTCTGCACGCTCCAAACTTGCGAGTTGGGCAAGACTGAGGGGTCTGATGGGGGGGCGGACGCGGAAAGGCTGATAGTCAGACACAGGGCGATGTTGTTCGGCAGCGACAAGGTGGGCCACCGCTGGGGCACACTGCCGTCCCTGACACGGTCCCATGCCGCAGCGCAGGTTAAACTTCACCTGATTGGGATCGAGATGTCCGGTTCGCACGGCGGCGCGAATTTGTCCTGCTGAAATTTCTTCACAGCGGCAGACCAGAGTATCGTCATCGGCGGGAACGAGCAGGGACTCCGGTAGACGATGCAGCGCTTCAAGGAAGGGCCGGACTTGCAGGTCTCTTTGCAGCCCCTTGAGGTCGTTTTGAGCTTTGCGATCGCGCTGTTGCACACTAATCCTCTGTAAATAGCGAGCCGCTTCAAAAGCCGCCAAGCGTCCACGATACTCAGCGCTTCGTGCGCCCCCAATGCCTGCACTATCTCCGACAATGGCAAGCCCCGGCACAGTGGTATAACCCCACAGATCAACCTGGGGTCGCCAACACTGTTGTCCCCGATCCCAATGATGCTCACAACCAGCAGCGCGGGTGAGATTGGTCCTCGGAATCACGCCAAAATGGACCAAAAGGCTCTCTGTAGGCAGCGTTTCGCTCCGCCGGACCCCAAACTGATTCCAACCATAGGTCACAGCCTCAACCCGGTCGTTCCCCTCAGCCCGTAAGTGAGATACCCCATAGTAAATGGGCACGCCTCCCCTTTGGAGGTCCAGCGTATATTTCAAGCCCCGATGGAGGTAATCCCCCGCTCTCAGTGCCCTGGGTAAATGCGGCACGGCCCGCCATAGATTGAGGCTAGGGGCAAGGTCCAAAACGGCTTTGATCGCAACCCCAGTCCGCAGGTACTGCCACGCCACCAGAAGGGGGAGCGGCCCGATGCCTGCAATCACCGTTCCATTCGCAGGCACCACGCCAGACATTTTCAGCAAGAGTTGAGCGGCTCCCGCATTCATAACTCCCGGCAGGGTCCAGCCCGGAAACGGCACGGGACGCTCCATCGCCCCGTTGGCAATAATCACCTGCTCGGCTTCAATGAGGCGGGCCTGCCCCTGACGCAGGATGCCAATCTCTCGCTTGGAGTTGAGAGACCAAATAGTGGTCTGGGGCCAATATTCAGCGCCACTGGCGTTGAACGCTGCCACCAACTCAGCTCCCCGTTGGTAATCGGCCCCCAACATCGCGACTCGTTCTGCTGGAGCCTGGGCGATCGCCCGATAGACTTGTCCGCCGGGGGAAGGTTGCTCGTCTAGGACAACCACAGGAACGCCGAGCCGAGCTGCAGTAGTTGCCGCACACAGCCCCCCTGGTCCAGCACCAATCACCACTAGCGGAATTTTAGGCATTGTCGCCACCGACGCCCTGCTGACGACGAATATCCATGCCCTCTGCCACCTGGATCTGACAGGTTTGACGGTTGGGCAATCCATCAATTTCCATTAGGCATTCAAAGCACACACCCATCATGCAGAGTGGGGCGCGGGGCGCGCCTGAGATTGGGTGGGTGCGGGTATAGCCGAGATCGTGAACCAAGACTGCGGCGGCGACCGTTTCACCCAGCGGCACCTGAACTGCTTCACCTTCAATCTTGACGGTGACGGTCTGAGGATTGGAGGGGGCAAGGCGCTTGAACATTGGTGGTTAAATGGGCAATTGCAACTTCAATAAACAGCAAACCAATGGCATTGTAATCGAAATACCCTCTAACGCTCATCGCCTCCCCCATTGAAATTTTGCAGGACTGCGCGAGTAACGATCCGTAAACGTTCGGTATCCACCGCTACCCTTCGGGTTCTAGGATGAACGTAAGAGCCACAGCATTTCTAACCGTTACGCAACGTGAACGAACAGCAGAGGTTAACCCCAGATGCTCAGTCATCAAATTCATTGCCAGTACTTCTCCCAAGAAGATTTGCTAGCGTCAGGTTGCCTAGATGTACGAATGGCAATGCAGGCCACAGAAAGCGCTCTCAAAGCATTCCATCGCGGCGACGTGATTTTCCCCGACAAAATCGTTCAGATTTTTGATGATGATACTCAAGAGCGGATCAATTGCCTCCCAGCCACGTTCAAGAACCACAAGATCTGCGGGGTGAAATGGGTCTCAGTGTTCCCGCCAAATCCTGCAAAACACGGCATTCAAAATCTTTCTGCTGTCATTATCCTGTCTGAAATCGAGCACGGCTTCCCCATTGCGTTCATGGAGGGTACCCTCTGCTCGAACCTGAGGGTGGGAACGATGGGTGCGATCGCAGCCAAGTACCTAGCACGCCAAGACTCCAAGATAATTGGCTTAATAGGAGCTGGCGAACAGGCAAAAATGCATCTGGTCGCCATGAAAACAGCGCTGCCGTCGCTCCAACACTGTCAGGTGGCCGCTAAGACAGAAGACGAAGAAACGCAATTCATCCAGGAAATGTCGCCCATTTTGCCGGATGTCGAGATGGTGGCTTCCCACATGAATCTCCAAGCGGCTATTGAAGGAGCCGATGTGATTGTCACGGCCACCAGTGCCCAAGCCCCGCTGCTGAAGGCGGCATGGGTCAAAGCAGGCGCATTCTACAGCCATGTCGGAGGGTGGGAGGACGAATATGGGGTGGCGAAACTGTGCGACAAAATTGTCTGCGATGATTGGGAAACAGTTAAACACCGCACCCAGACGCTGAGCCGAATGTACAAAGACGGTGAACTGAGCGATGGGGATATTTATGCCAATCTGGGGGACATCGTAAACAGCGAGAAAAAGGGCCGCAGCAGCCCTGACGAGCGGATCTACTTCAACGCAGTCGGTCTTGCTTATGCTGATATTGCTATTGCCTATGCGATGTTCAAGCGGGCTTCAGAGGCAGGCTTTGGTCAAGACCTCAGAATTCAAAAGGAAATGATTTTTGAACATGCCTACCTAAAGAACTGGGTGCGACTCTAACGGCTCAACACTAGCTCTGCCCCTCCTCTCAGTTGCGAAATAGACAAGGATGGATGGTGGGTTCATAACTTATGTACGGTAGAATTCCACATAAAATTCAACGGCTCCCATCGGCTCAACGTGATGGAAAACTTGGGGTTCAATGATACCCGGTAAATCTGGAGTGAGCGTATAGTCCCCTGGCAGATCAGTAAGGATCCGATAGCAAAGTTGGCCTGACAAAACCCAAATCTTGCCCCAACTGCCTGCTTTGCTGGAATGACGTTCGAGGAGTGCTTTCGGCATGGTTGCCTGAGTAAAGACGGGGGTTTTCTTGTATGAGATCGCATCAAAGGGAAGTGCTTTCATTCGTAGTTTCATCTCATCCAAAGGTCTTACCACCACCCTTGCTCAAATTATGACGGCCTCAACAGGGCGTCGGAGCGATCGCGGCATCTCTGGGCCACGACCAAACCGGATGACTAAATCAGGACGGCGATCTCCAATCCCAAGATAGCTGGCAAACGGAGGCCGCAGAGTCGCAACTTCTACCGGCTGATTCAAGAACGCCGTCCGAATCCCTAGTGCAGTTGCCTGCAGGGCAAAGCGCTGATAGCATCGCCCCGACTCAATCCAATGAGATGGCGTATTCTCATCGGAGACGAAGATGGCAATCCCAGCAGAACTGCGAATTTGATTCGTGTACTTTTCGTTTTCAACTTTGGGCGTAAAAAACCGATCAAACATAAGGCTGCCTAGCCAATGCGGGGCGGTCGGGTTCCCGGAGGACTTGGCAAAAAGTCCGTCCCCCTTACGCACTGCTTCTTTCTCGTTGAACCGAATCCAGGCTTTCAGCTCTTCAACAAACGCCGGATCGTTCATTTGGGCTGTATTGCCCTCAATCACATGCTCTAGAACCTGTTCCTTCGATGGCTGATCAGTCAACAGGATTAAATTGACGCCCTCTCCAGTAGCCACTTGTTCTAACTGCTTTAGCTCCTCATTCTTGAGCGGTTGACCGTCATAGTCCGTCCGCGTCGATTGCCGCAGGGGAATAGCCTCAAAGAGAGATGATACAGAAGGCTGAGTCGGTTCCATCTGGATGCAGATTTGGTTAGCCATAGCGACCTCAACCGTCCCCTGCAACCCATAAGCGTTGGCGGCTTGCAAGAGGTTTTCTGTGGCACAGCCCAGGCTGGCATAGAGGTGATGGTCGTCTGGATCAACCGCAGGACAGCGACGTTCAAGATCCGGCAGGATTGAAATGCACTGAGCGTCCAGTTTAAATTGCCAGCATTGGGTGTTGTGGCTAGAAGCCGCAAGTGTGGCATAACGCACCAACTCGTGCTGAATTGCCATTTCATCTGTCGGGATTGGTTTGATATGACGCCAAATTTGGCTGACCGCTTGTTCATAACTATGGTCAGGAGCAGCGTAGGACTGGGCCACCCCAGCCCCTGATGTCGTTGCTGCCGCTGTTTGGACAAACAATCTTCGGTTGAGCATGGGAGATTTCCTCCACAAAATATTGAGGCTAGGCTTGGGGAAAAATATGGCGCTGTCTACGACGTAATGTACAAAAATACCCTGACTTTTTGATCAGCTTGTAAAGCAGTTCAGGATCCTTTTCTGTATGCTCTATCGCAGGTATCCATCTGCTTTGCGATGTCGGTGTGGTACTCTCGCATGCTTCGTCACGACGGGCAAGCTGATCAACTAAATGGTTTGTAGCTTGTCGGAGGTCTTCAAACTCTTTGGTTAAGGGTTGCTTGTAAGTGGGAATCATCACTCATGTCTCTGTAAATTTTGGAATGAGATGTTCAACGGCTAGACAGGGCAATAAGGGCCTCTGCTTTGCGACTGAGGTGAGACTCTAGCAATCGCAATGGCCGATCGCCGGTTTGAGACCTTTGCATTTTCCCTTGCCTAGGTTCAAAGCTCTCCAGATTGGGAGTCTCTTGCCAACAGTGGGGACAGAACCAGTAAATGTGGCCATGGCCGATGTGACGCAGGAGGTCATTTGAGCAAATCGGGCAATGATTCATGGGGAACCTCAGGTCTTAAATTGGGTTTATTAAGTGGCAATCAATAGCGCTTTTCACAATAGAGAATAGCGGTCAAAGTTGAGGATCATATGAAGGGATCACTGCAGTAATAGTCATCTCGCTCAGCTTCTTCGGATTTCAGCACTAGTAAGCGTATGCATTGTCTGGTGAAACTCACCCACAAAAAAATCAGATCGAACATTCTTTTGATCCTGGTTTTAGCTTGATTCGTATAAATGCCCCGCAATGAAGAGATTGTTCTGACTGGCTTGGATATCTAATTTTTGGGCATTGATCCCTGGGAGAATCACCTTGAGGCGAAAATTCTTTAACCGATGCTTAACTCAAAGCTTGGATCATTGCCCTTATGTTGGTCAGTACTATCGATATTGAAATGACATTCAATCGAGGAAACTATGTTGAAGCCCGTAGAGACTATCGAAATTCTGCAAAAACAGCCTGATTCTCAGGCTTTTACTGCAGGCGATACGATTTTCTCTGAAGGAGAAACGGGCAAGGTGATGTACGGCATTCTAGAGGGAAAAGTTGAGATATTGGTCGATGGTAACGTCTTAGAAACCATTGACAGTGGCGATATATTTGGCGCAGGTGCTTTGGTGCATGTTGACCATAAAAGGCAATCTACTGCGATCGCAAAGACAGACTGTAAACTCGCCTCTCTCGACCAACGCCACTTTCTGTTCGCAATTGAGAATACCCCAATGTTCGCAGTCGAAGTGATGAGAAGCTACTCTAATCGGCTGTATCACTTTAAGCACGATTCCTAGATCCAAACCTCACAAGTTCCTCATTGGTTGGTCTTAGCGTAGAGCTATAGCCCTCGATCAGCAAAGGACTGAGAGCCTGATGATCTGGCATATCTTTACCAATAGGAAACAAGTTGACGTATCGTTTCATCCGCCGCAAACCTTTCTTATGGTTCTCAATATTTAGCTATCTCTTCTCATGGATATCTTGGCTCATTGCTCCCCTTGTATTCAATGAAACGGTAGCCACAGTTTTTTATACATTGGGCAGCTTTGGCCCCTTAGTGGCAGCGAGTATTGTTCTGAAAGAGCAGGGTCGATCGCTGAAAGCTTGGGGTATGAGCCTCTTCAAATGGCGGTTGAATCCAGGCTGGTATCTCTTCGCCTTTGGCTATCCGATTGTCCTGATCGCGATCGTTTCGCTAGTTTATCTACTGCTTGGCAATTCGCTCGATTTTACAGTTTTGTCGGATCGGCTGACGGCCTATCTGCCCACTCTCCTGTTCCTCACAGTCGCTGGGGGTGGAAATGAGGAACCGGGCTGGCGTGGGTTTGGGTTGCCCGCACTACAACGACGTTGCAGTCCTGTCGTTGCCACCTGTGTTCTGGGTCTAGTCTGGGCCTTCTGGCATCTGCCGCTATTGGCGATTAATCCTGATGTGGCGAGTGGTGCGATCTCAACCACCCAGATCTTATTGATTGCCGGGGTCACACTAGTCAGCATTACAACACATGCCTTCTGGTACACCTGGCTGATTAATCGAACAGGCAGCGTCCTGTTGTGCATTATTCTGCACGCCAGCTACAACGCAGCGAACGGTCTGCTGCTCTTAGTTCCCGAAGAAGCACTACGCGGCAGCTCATACCAGTCACTTCTAGTTGTGATGACTGTGGTTCTTGGTGTCTCCGTCTCTGGACTGCTCATCACAACAAAGGGTCGGTTAGGAGCATCTTGAGTTTCAAACGCAGATTGTTTCTCCAGCTAGCTAGAGGACAACAAATACATCTTAGGTGCCGTTTCTCAATTCACTTTAGCCAACCCCCTCACAAAGATCACAAGTTTCCGCTCTATCGTACAGGTGATGAATCCCACAGTAGTCAGTGATGGCTAGTGGTTTCGAGGGAGAGCAATCATGAGCAAGCAGACGATTCAAGAGACACAGCAAATTCCCCAAGAGCAGTGGTCAACGTTTTTTGATCAGTTTACGAAGACTAACAGTGAACGGATCCTCAGCCTTGAAGTGGCAGACAAAGAAATGGGGGACGAACCCCTTATCAAACAGTCGCCATTGGCTTCGATTACCTATGAGCCGGAGAACAAAGGCAACGATGTCATGATCGCGATCGGTCATGATGCATTGGCCTATTCCCATACAGTCACAGAACCTAATGCAGTTTGGGTCGCCAAAGATGATGCAGGCGAGGTCGTCGCGCTTGAAATTATTGATCACAGCGGGAATCAAACCATTCTCCGTTTCAGTTAGCAACCAAATATGAGTAAGAGGTCAACCCCATGTCATCGATTAATACAGAAACCTATAAAAAACAAATTGCTATCTTGCTAGAGGACCAGTTTGAAGACGCAATGTTCCAAGTGCCAAATACTGCACTGCGTAAAGCAGGAGCCGCAGTCACAATCCTCGGGTCTCGAATGAACGAGGAATATAAAGGTCGGCATGGCACCGTCTCAGTTCGCCCAGACTCAACCCCCACTGAGGTCAGAGCTGAGGACTTTGATGCCATCATCATTCCCGTCGGCCACATCCGCACCAATCCTAATGTGGTCCACATAGTAAAACTTGCGCTCATGCAGCGCAAACTTGTGGCCGCCATTGGTTATGGTCCACAGGTCCTCATTGAGGCCGAGCAACTGCAGGGCAAACATGCGACAGGGATTCGTTCCATTCGCAGAGATATTCTCAATGCGGGTGGGATTTATGAGAATAAGGCCGTCGTCATAGATGAGCATTTAATCACAGCCAGACAATCGGGTGATTTGCCTCTGTTCACTGCGATGATTCTCAATTCACTAGGGTTAAAGATTAAGGGTACAGTATTGCCAGAAACTCTTGATCTCACCTATGACTGCTGGAAACTGGGTGAAGCCTGGGGCGGTTCCAGCAAGCAAGAACTCATCCAAGCGCTGAACACCGCCATTATGGGCGAACGCTATACCCAGGAAGCATTCATGCAATATAGCAACCGCGTCTCAGACCCAGAGCTGCGGCAATTTTTGCAGGGCGTTAGCTCGACCAAGCACTATCATGTCGAACGCCTAGAAGCTCGCCTATTTGATGCTTTCAAGGAAAGGGTTACTTGGCAAGCTGTCGGTAGTGAAGCCTATGCGGCCCTTCAAGGCTGGCTGCAGTCCAGCAATCCGATGTCGATTATGCGTCGGGCGCTGGGAGACATCCAGACGGGTGTGGTCGATCTCCATCATCTGCGTAGTCAACTCACTGATCCTCAGACTGTGCTGCTTTTAGAAGAGGTTGAGCGAGATTTAGCAAACCACGAACAACGGTTAGCGAAGCTCTACCGTGCCCGGTCACAAGGCAAGGTCAAGCCTCCGACCCCCACCACTCTAGCTGCGGTCAGCTAAGTGCTTCAATTCAGGACTGACAATTTGAGGCTAGGATGCCAGATGACGCTGCGCTCTATCATGTAAAAGCCAAGTTGTCTGGCATTTTGTGACGGGTCAGATCAAAGTGCTAGCTTTCAAGTTTTAAATTACCTATCGTTTGCCCTTATCTGAGTGAAGTCACCCCGTCTCAGCGTCCCAAATCTCGCACCAGCACCCTGGCACTGTCAGACTACCGATGCTGTTCTCAAGCACTGGCAAGTCAACCGGAATCAGGGACTGTCCAGTGAGAAGGTTCAGCAATCTCTGGAACAGTATGGTCCCAACCGTCAGCCAGATGCTCAACCACGGTCACGCTTGAGTATTTTGGTCGAACAATTTCAAACGCTGCCTGTTGTCTTATTAAGCGTTGCAGCGGTCCTTTCCTTCTTAACGGGGGGGCACACTGACGCCATTGTGATTATGGTCGTGGTCTTGATTAATGCAGTGATTGGGTACACCACCGAAAGCCAGTCTGAACGGATCATTCAATCCCTGAAGGATCGAACCGAATATACAGCTCAGGTAGTACGCAATGGGATATTGATCGGGATCAACATCCAAAACGTTGTTCCTGGAGATATGTTGAGTTTGAAGCCAGGGAGCGTTGTGGCAGCGGATGCTCGTCTGATTGAAACAGAGCGCCTGAGTATCGATGAGTCCGTCCTGACGGGGGAAAGTCTGCCGGTCCAAAAAATCACCGACGGTCTTGCAAATGCGGTGGCGGTGCTGGGCGATCGCAACAACATGGTCTACAAAGGAACCCTGGTCACCGGGGGACAGGGTCTGGCCGTCGTGGTCGCCACCGGAACGGCTACCGAAATCGGGCGAATTCAGATGTTAGTGGGCACCACCCTTGCCTCTCCCACGCCCATGGAGCAGCAGCTTGATCAGGTGGGCAACTTGCTGGTTTATGTCTCTAGCGGAGTGTGTCTCGTCATCTTTGGCCTAGGCTTGCTGCGCGGCTACGGACTGCTGCAGATGCTGAAAACTTCTATCGCCCTTGCCGTGGCCGCTGTCCCGGAAGGACTGCCTGCTGTAGCAACCACGACCTTGGCGCTAGGCATTTTAGAAATGCGCCGCCAGAAGGTTCTGATTCGTCGCTTAGAAGCGGTGGAAGCATTGGGATCGATGCAGTCTCTCTGCCTTGATAAAACGGGCACCCTGACTGAAAATACGATGTCGGTGGTGGAACTCTTTGCCGACAACCGAACGATTCAGGTCAGTGATGGGGATTGGCTGAACGGAGACCATCCCATCCAGCCTTTAAACTCTGATGACCTTCAGTTACTGTTAAAAGTCCTAGTCCTCTGTAATGAAACGGATGTGAATGGGAGCAATGAGATCGAAAGTCTGGCCGGAAGCTCTACAGAAAAGGCGCTGGTTGAGCTAGCGATTCGGGCTGGGGTTGATGTGTCTGATCTAAGAAAAACGCTGCCTCGGTTGGTGACGCAGTATCGAAGTTGCGATCGCAACTACATGGCAACCCTACACACAGCAAAGAAAACTGATCAACAATTAATCGCCGTCAAAGGTAACCCGAACGAAGTCTTAAGGCTTTGTCAATGGCGGCTCGAAGCCGGAACCCAAGTCGTTCTTAGTGATGCAGATCGTCAAAGTATCGCGGATGCCAATCAAAAGATGGCGGGACAAGCGCTGCGAGTCCTAGGCATCGCCTATCGCCTATCAACCTGTGAATCCAAAGGCAAAACGGAGTCGTTGATTGCCCCCAACACCATTGTCTGGCTGGGATTAGTCGGGATGACAGACCCAATCCGGCAAGGCATCGGTGGCGCGATCAAAACCTTTCATCAGGCCGGTGTTGACACGATGATGCTCACCGGAGACCAGCATCCAACAGCCTATGCAGTGGGGCAAACCTTAAACCTCAGCCAGGACCAGCCACTGCAGATCCTAGATGCAAATAATCTTGACGAGAGTGATCTCGACTTGAGCGATTGCGCGGTTCATGGGTTTGCTCGCATCAGCCCTACTAATAAGCTGCAGATTGTCCAAGCCCTCCAGCAAACCGGTCGCGTCGTCGCCATGACCGGAGATGGGATCAATGACGCTCCAGCGCTAAAGGCGGCAGATATCGGCATTGCAATGGGCAATACGGGGACTGACTTAGCCCGTGAAGTCGCAGATGTCGTATTGGCAGATGACAACCTTGCCACTTTAATTACGGCCATTAGCCGGGGCCGCACGATCTATAGCAACATTCGCAAAGCCATCCACTTCCTACTATCAACCAATTTGAGCGAAATCCTGGTCATGCTGCTGGCGACGGGGGCCGCTTTAGGACAGCCCTTAAATGCCCTTCAGCTTCTGTGGCTGAACTTAATCACCGACATTTTTCCTGGACTCGCGCTAGCCTTAGAGCCGCCAGAGGCAGGCGTTCTTAATTTACCGCCCCGCGATCCGAGCGAATCGTTGCTGCGGGCTGCCGATCTCAAGCGAATGCTATTTGAGGCACTGATTATTTCAATTAGCGCTCTGGCAACCTACAGTTACGCAGTTAACCAATATGGAATTGGCCCCCATGCTACAACCCTCGGATTCTTAAGCCTGACTTCAGCGCAACTCCTCCATGCACTGAGCTGCCGCTCAAGCACACTGGGAATTTTCAGCAAAGAATCACTACCACCGAACCTCTATTTGGCTTCAGCTTTAGTATTCTCATTTAGTCTGCAGTTACTAGTATTAATGATTCCAGGACTCCGATTATTGCTCAACATTAGCTCCATTAGCGGTGGAGATGAATGCTTGATTGTTCTGAGTGCAGTGTTACCTCTATTTGTGAATGAAGCGACAAAGGGACTGTTTCATCAAGTGCTGGGAGACCAGCAACGCACGTCTGAAGGCACCCCCCCAACAAGCCCCTAGTAATTTTCATTGGGAGGGATATAACGATGATTGATTTTTTGGGCTTAATAACTTTGCGGCCCTTTATGCAACGCACCAAATTAGCGAAAAGCGCAGTCAAGCTAATTTTCGATGGGGCCACCTACACTGATAGGGGTCTCATAAATTTCGGCATCCGTTAGGGTTATATCTCGGATTAAGGCATTTTCTGCTTCAGCATGGTACATAATCGAATGCGAGAAATTCACCCCAGTAAGGTTCGTTTCATTCAAGCAAGAATTCGTGAGGAATGCGTGGCTTAGATTAGCCCCAGTCAAATCAGCCCCAGTCAAATCAGCACCTTCCAAATTAGCTTCAACTAAAACTGCGCCGCGCAAATTGGCATCTCTAAGATCTCCGCCGATCAAGTGAGCCTGGGTGAGATCGGCACCCGATAGATCACATCCCTGACAGGCACTGGTGTTTAGTAGCTGACGAACATGAACTGGATTTTCAGCTACTGCAGGTGTGATTATGCACAGCAATGTTAATAGAGAAGATGCGATCTCAAACTTGAATCTCATAGCCACTCCTCCTTTGGTGCATTTATCTCTGCGCGATGGTTGCCGACCTGCCTGCAATATCAGAATGAGCTAAATCAAGAGCGATCGCATCGAAGAAAGACAACAGAGAAGGACACCATTCAACGGGTTGAAGAGGTGATATAGCCTTAAACCTCTTCATCTTGATTTTTACATAGACTTATGTTGAAAAGATGTGTATTAAGGTCCGTTTATAGTTAGACTTACAGCTATCCGTGGCTTCACAAATTCCTCAACTTCTTTTCATAAGATACAGATGTAAAGAAGGATGAATCGTTCATCTCCTTGGACTCGCTAACGAACTATTGTTTGCAGGCTAAAGAGACGGAAGTAGAGTGAAATCTCGAAGGAACGCGCCTCATCTAATCATTCCAAGACTTTAGGGAGGCGGAATTATGAAACTCACTTATCGTGGTATTACCTATGACTACAACCCGCCTAGGGTTGTCTATGGTTCGACCTATGCACAGGGCAAATACCGAGGTCTACCTGTCACTTTTCAAACCACTGAAGTACCGATTGTAAAGCCCAGCTATAACCTCAAGTATCGAGGCATCGCTTACTGCACAGGTGTACCCACGCAGGCGAAAGAACCTGACAAGATTGGGAATGTACCTTCCAAGGACATAAAAATCCCAGTGGTGTCTCTTTCAGAGCGCTCTCGCACCTTAATGGCAGGTCATCGTCAATCGATTCGGCAGCGCGAACAAGCGATGTTGAATCGTCTGGCTGAAGAGGTGGGTTGACGGCTAATGATGCGGCTCACGATGAAAGCCATATTCAAGGCTAGGTTCGTCACAATTGCACTAAAGCATGTAACCGCAGCCCCGCCGCTATGAGCTAGGCATGAAGGCATTTGTCCACCTCTAAGCTAGCAAGCCAACTTGAACTTCAAGGAGTGTGACCCGGAGCTGTCTCGGGGAGAGCGTTCCTTGATTTAAACCGTTGATAGAGCAATGATCCTGCAATCAGTGAGATTAGAAACAAAACTGGATTCCAAATTCCGAGTACCAAAGCTGTTAAACCAGGACCAGGACAGTATCCTGCAATACCCCAGCCAATGCCGAAGATGGCTGCCCCTACAATCAAACGCCTATCAATATCTCGCCGAGATGGTAGGTAGAATTTGGGCGTAAATAGGGGCGAAGAGCGACGCAGGACAAAGCGAAAAGTAAGGAGAGTTACCCCCACTGCTCCGCCTAAAACAAACAGAAGCGTCGGGTCCCAGGTTCCTGTCACATCCAAGAAGGCTAGGACGCGATCGCGATCTACCATTTGCGAGAGGCCCAAGCCAAGGCCAAACAGGATTCCAGAGATCAAGGCAATAATCTGTCGTTTCATAGTATTCCCCTCAGAGCAGACCGGGCAAAATGTGATGGGTGATGAGGACAGTTGCGATCGCAAACCCCATAAACGTCAGCACTGCAGCCAGCGATCTTGTTGACAGTCGCCCCAACCCGCAAACGCCGTGACCACTGGTGCAGCCATTCCCCATCCGAGTGCCAAATCCCACCAAAAAGCCACCGACGATCATGGCCCAGGGTGTAAAGGTCGAGGTGGGCGTGGGTTGAGGCGCAAGCATATATTCGTAGATGGCTCCGCCAATCAGGAGGCCCACAAGAAACGTCCAGCGCCAGCTTTCAGCGGCGTCAAATCTAATCGCTCCGTTAACCATTCCGCTAATGCCCGCAATGCGACCATTGAAAAGCAGCAGAAGCGTGGCGCTGATCCCAATCAAGATGCCTCCTGACAGAGCCGTCATCCAGTTAAAAGTCGCCATTGTTGTTACTCCTGACTGACCCTGCGATCTGCAAAGGGGCGGTGGTCGCCCCTTTCGTAAAGCTTAGCTGAAGCTGTTTCAAAGCATCCTCAGAAATCACCAAGCTGAATATGCTCTGAAAGGAGTTCCTTTAACTCCACTATGTTTGCTGTCTCTTGCTGCTTAACCTTTTTCCAGAATGATTGGACGGCTCCATACCCTTCAGCGTTGGCAATATATTGGTCATACCGCCATAGGGCATCTAGTCTGCGGCTTAGGTCATGAATCATATCGTGGTCGTGGTCTTTAACACCTTGTGATTCACCCAGATGGGCGACTTCTTTTTGATACGTTTGTAAGCTCATTTTAAATTCCTCATAAACTCAATCAAAATACTTGAAGACATCGCGCATCAACGAATCAAAAGCCTTCAGCATGAGTGCATCGGTTAAAGATTATGCCGAAGGTTATTAAGTTTGCTCCACTTGAAGGCTAGATCAAGAGTTTGAGGAACTTATGTAAGCCTTCAATGCTAGATCGTAGGCAAATCTGAGATCGCTCCAGTGCGTGCTGTGACGATTGCAGGACAGCAGAAAACGTTGCTAAATGAAGATAGCTCCGAAGAGAAAGCCGCTTACGCTTGCCATCACAACAACCAGAGCAACAAATACGATAGTCTTTTTTGTACCCAAGATACTGCGAATAACCAGCATATTGGGTAGTGATAATGCTGGTCCTGCCAGTAATAGGGCCAAAGCAGGGCCTTGCCCCATCCCATTACCGATTAAGCCCTGCAAAATAGGCACTTCTGTTAAGGTCGCAAAATACATAAAAGTACCCGCAAAAGCGGCAAATAAGTTGGCCATTGGTGAGTTCCCACCCACGGCCCAAATCACCCACTCTGAAGGGAGCAACGCTTCCTGTCCGGGGCGGCCCAGCAGCAGCCCCGCAATCAAAACACCGAAGAGAAGCAACGGCAAAATTTGCTTCGTAAAATCCCAGGCGGAAGCAAACCACTCCCCTGCTTCGTCCTTATTGGTACTGGTGAGCCAAGATAGCCCTACGACTCCTGCAGAGAAGGCAACTAGGGGGGATTGCGAAAAGCGCAGTGCTAACACCACTGTTACACCAGCAACCAAAATTACTTTGCCTACATTGAGCTTAAACCAGGCGATCAGAATAAAGGCAAACACAATGGCCAAGAGGCTGGTGATCAACCACTTGGCAGCATAAATGCTGTACCAAAGTCCTGCCGTTGCAGCGGGTTGTGCCCAGTTCGCGAACACTAAAATACTCACCATCGTCAAAAAGAACAGGGCATTTTGCCAAAGCGGTCGCGTCACTTCAGACTCTGACATCCCGGCTTGGGCTTCAATTTTTTCCAGTTCCTCTTTGCGGAAGATGAAGGCCATCGCGAGGCCAATCACGATGCTGAAGACAATCGCCCCAACAGCCCTGGCAATGCCTAGCTTAAGACCGAGAACACGGGCCGTGAGGATAATCGCTAAGATATTGATCGCTGGTCCTGAGTACAGAAATGCAGTCGCAGGTCCCAAGCCCGCGCCCATCCGATAGATGCCTGCAAACAGGGGCAAGACGGTGCAGGAACAGACGGCTAATAGAATCCCAGAGACGGAAGCCACGCCATAGGCCAGAATTTTGTTGGCTTTCGCACCCAAATACTTCATCACAGCATCCTGGCTGATGAAGACTGCGATCGCACCCGCAATAAAGAATGCTGGAATCAAGCACAGTAAGACGTGCTCTTGGGCATACCAACGCACTAAATATAGGGCTTCAAAAAACGCATTTCTCAACCGAGCTGAATTTTGAATTACCTCAACCGGAAGATAGAAACACACCAAGAAACCGGCCACAATGAGCGCCAGTGGCTTCCATTCCGCCTTCCAAAAATGCATGATGGTACCTCAAAGCGTCTATGCCGTCTGCAGCAAGGATTGAATTTTGTCTGGCTCGATGACTTTCCCCTGACTGAGAACGTTGCCATCGACAACGAGGGCGGGTGTCTGCATCACGCCATGATTAATAATTTCCATCGTGTCTGTGACATGAGAAAAATCACCCTCTAAACCAAGAGCAGCCAGTGCCTTTTGGGTATTGACCTCTAGCTGCTGACACTTTTTGCAGCCTTTGCCTAAAATCTCAATGTTGAGTTTGCCCATAGTCGTAAACCTCTCCCTCAATTCAGGCAGCTTTGAACGCCGAGCGGGGTTCGATCGCCTTTGCCCTCAGGGATAAGCTAGAAGAAACACTTGAGGATTTCGTGAGGAGACTCAACATAGAGGGTTTTCCCTAAGCCGTATCCTTCATCTGAATGAGTCCGAACCAAGGGCAGTGTGGATAAACTGGAAGGAGCACCCGCTGGATCTGGACTGAGCATGGCGATCTCTAGCGCTTGGCTAAAACGAATATGGCTACTGCTAGAACAAAGTAACCAAAGCCTGATTGTAGTTTTTTGGCTTCAATGAATCGTGTTAAGTAGGCTCCAATCAGGGTACCGAAACTAGCGGCAAGGGTAAATGAGCCAATCAAATTCCAATCCACTTCAACCTGACCGAGATACCCCAGAAATCCTGTGGCAGACTTGGCCGCAATAATGAGCAACGAGGTACCTACTGCCTCTTTCATGGGAATACCGCCTAACAAAACAAGGGCGGGGATAATCAAAAAACCACCGCCGACACCGACAAAGCCGGTCAAAACTCCAACGCCCAAGCCTTCGCTAGGAATCGCAAGCCACTGTATGGGGCCGCTGTGTGGCCCATGTTTCGGAGCGGCAGATGTACTGCTGTCAGGTTGTTTTCCCCCCTTAACAATCATGAGTACACTGGCGATCACCATGACCACACCAAAGCTGATCAGTTGAAAAGTATCCGAAATGAAGGGTAAACCTGCAAGACGAGCACCTAGATAGGCACCGACCATTGCGACGGGGGTAAAAATTACGACAGTTTTGAGATTCACGTTTCCCTGGAACCAGTGTGGAATCGCTCCCACAAGGCTAACGGTCCCGACGATGGCGAGACTCATTGCGATCGCAACCTTTGAACCCACTCCCATCACATATACCAGCAGCGGCACCGCGAGGATCGAACCACCGCCACCGATTAAGCCCAAGCTGACGCCAATTCCGACCGCCAAGATATGTCCCAGAATCTGTGTGAACATAGCGGTCAAGCCTTCCAGTTATAGAGTAATTTCATAAGCAGTGGGGCATCAAGACACACAGCGATGGTTATAGGCCGTGAGCTACCGTCAACGGTCAGCATCATAGGTAGAATTCAAGTTCAGGTATCGAGGCACCCAAACAAAAGAAGGCTAGCCCCAACCAAAGTGCTTATTAAAAGACCCGAAGGTAAAACCAAAGGTCCCAAGCCAGTACTGAGGAGAATCAGAGAACCCAGCACAATTGAAACGACTCGATGGGGCTTAATGGATGTGTCTTCACTGATATATGTTGGGTATCCAGCAGCCTTCCAGGCCAGTAGCCCCCCCTGCAGGTGAATCACATGCTTAAATCCAGCCTCAAACATTTTCTGGGCAGCCTTAGCTGACCGCTTACCAGATTTGCACTGCAGGACAACTTGCTTGTTTGGGGGCTGTGGAATGCTCAATGGATCAAAGGTGGACAGCGGCATCAGCTCAGCGCCCGGAATATGCTCCTGGGCAAATTCATCTTGCTCTCTCACATCAAGAAGGAGAGCCTCATGCTTATCAATCCATTGCTTTAGCATTAAAGCATCGATTTCTTGTAGTTGACGCATGGCAGTCGTCATGGCGCATTCTCCTTGTCTCGGATTGTTTTGTACAGAAGAGTGAGCTGCAAGCCTGAGGGGCAAAAACCGACGGTCTGAACCTAGTGAACGGCAAATGCTCGACCGCATTGTTCGTTGGCAGGAACTGCCTCCATCATCTTTTTGGGATCGGGGAGGTCGAGATTGTTCATAAACTCGATGAATGAGTTGCGATCGCGTCCCTTAAACCTCAGATTCCACTGCAGTTCTTCGGCAACCGTAGAGACGGTCTGACCGTGGTAGTCATGAGCGGGATAGACGAGGGTAGCGGGCGGCAACGTAAACAGCTTCTGTGTCACCGAGTCGTGGAGCGTTCCTGGATCGCCACTCTGAAAATCGGTGCGACCACAGCCGCGTATAAACAACGCATCGCCCGTGAGCACACGATTGTCATTAATCAGATAGGCATTATGGCTATCGGTATGCCCTGGAGTTGCGATGGTTTGAATTAAGATCGCGCCGAGAGTCAAGTGTTCACCATCCTGTAAATAATGGTCAGCGCAGATGGCTTGGGCATGTTCAGGGACAACCCCCAGGCATCCCGTCCTTTGCTGAAGCTGGCTCGTACCGGTAATGTGATCGGCGTGAATGTGGGTCTCTAGGCAGTATCGGAGCCTCAAGCCCAGCTCTTTCAAAAGCTTAAGGTCACGTTCTACTTGCTCCAACACTGGATCAACCAATAGAGCTGTATGGATGCTTAGATCCGCAATCAGGTAGGTATAGGTACTCGATTCTTGATCGTAAAGCTGTCGGAATAAAATATCCTGGCTCCATAAGTTCCTTTTCATAACACCCTCCTAAATATCAAATATCAGCTAGACATTAGTCCTCTTATCTATGGGCCACAAACCCTCCAAACTGGGAGGCCCTCTTGATCGCGAAGTGATAGCGTCTTATCTCCCTTCGTCTTCAGCAGCAAAATCACCGTCGGTTCGCCCTCAAAGGCCACTCGACGGACCGGGCGCACAGGGTTCGACTTCCTGAGGAGTTAGTCGGCAAAACATCCGCTTGAGCTTGGGGCTGTGACGCAATTAGCCATGATTTATCTCGCTTCAATTGTTCACAGGCCGTCAACAGCAGCAGGAGTGCAGCGGTAAGCAAAAGGGTTGCAATAGCCTGAACATATTTTGATTTAGACGGTTTGGTCAATTTAGTTTTCATGGATTTACTCTCCGATCTCAGATTGGCGAGGCTTATTGTCGTTAGGGATGGCCCAATGGGGGTCTTGCCGCTAGATATTGATAGAGTTGCCAGCGCGTGTTCACGTCGCGTTGCGCTTCTTCTAAGAGTTGCTGCGCGGCTTCGGGCTGACTGCGCTTCAGCATCTTGAACCGATTCTCGTTGTACATAGATGGGGTGACAGGAACCTTGGGCATTCGCGAATCTATCACTAATGGATTTTCACCTTGGGTAACCCGTCTGGGGTCATGTCGATATAAAAGCCAGCGGCCCGCTTCCACCAGCGATTTTTGATGATGCATGGCGGTGGACATATTGATGCCGTGGGCGATGCAGTGGGAGTAGGCAATGATCAGGGATGGTCCCTCATAGGATTCAGCTTCTAGGAAGGCTTTGAGGGTCTGCTCGTCTCTAGCCCCCATCGCTACACTGGCAACGTAGACATTGCCGTAGGTCATCGCCATTAAGCCCAGATCTTTCTTGGGTGCAGGTTTACCCCCCGCTGCAAATTTCGCCACTGCAGCCCTCGGTGTGGCCTTCGACATTTGACCGCCCGTGTTGGAATAGACCTCAGTATCGAGCACCAGAATATTGACGTTGCGACCACTGGCAAGGACGTGATCGAGGCCACCATAACCGATGTCGTAGGCCCAGCCATCGCCACCGATAATCCAGACGCTCTTTTTGACCAGATAATCCGCTAACGCTTTGAGCTGCTTTACCTTGGCCTTCAGCGAGAGACCATCGCCCAAACTTGCGTGGTTTTCAATGTGGTGCTCAATATCTATAAGCCACTTCTGGAGGATGCTCACCTGCTGGCGTTGTTCTGCAATATCGGCCTCATCGTTCTGAGGTGCATTGAGAATCGTGTCAGCAAGGGACTGAATATAGTCCTGCTCGATGTCAACTTCGGCAGCGACCTGCTGAAGCAATTCTCTCGCTAGCTCCGTTTGCTTATCAATGGAGACTCGGAAGCCCAATCCAAACTCTGCATTGTCTTCAAAGAGGGAGTTCGACCAAGCGGGGCCGCGCCCTTCATCATTGTGGGACCAAGGCGTGGTCGGTAGATTGCCACCGTAAATCGAGGAACAGCCGGTGGCGTTGGCAACCACGAGGCGATCGCCAAATAGTTGCGTCACCATTTTGAGATAGGGGGTTTCGCCACAGCCTGCACAGGCACCTGAAAACTCAAATAAAGGCTCCTGCATCTGTTGATGACTGATTTTGTGCAGGTTCAGCGATTTCCGATCTGGGTTGGGCAAGTCTAAAAAGAAATCCCAGTTCTGGCGCTCTGTCTCTCGCAGAGGGCGCTGCGGCTCCATGTTGATGGCTTTCAAGCGCGGCATGGCCTTATTTTTGGCCGGACAGACATCGACACAGATGCCGCAACCGGTGCAGTCTTCGGCGGCCACTTGAATCGTGAACTTGAGATTGGTCCAGGCATGGTCTCGGGCTTTGGCGCTTTTGAAGGTCTCCGGTGCCTGTTCAAGCTGCTGCGGTTCGTAGACCTTGCTGCGAATGACGCTATGGGGGCAGACCATGACGCATTTGCCGCACTGAACACAGACATCCGGGTCCCAAACGGGGATATCTTGGGCAATGTTCCGTTTTCCCCATTTCGTTGTGCCGGTGGGATAGGTGCCATCGACGGGGAGAGCACTGACCGGGAGGGCGTCTCCTTCGCGCTGCATCATGCAACCAAGGACTTCGCGGACAAATTGGGGGGCGGTATCGGGAATGGTTGATTTTCGTCCGTTGGTTTCCGCGATGCTGCTAGGCTCGCCGATGGGGACTTCAAACAGTTGCTCTAGGGTGGCATCGACGGCTTTGAGGTTCATTTGCACAATCTCTTCGCCTTTCTTGCCGTAGGTTTTGCGAATGACTTGCTTGATGTTTGCGATCGCATCCTCTCTTTGCAAAATTCCAGACAAAGCAAAGAAGCACACCTGCATAACGGTATTAATCCGTCCCCCCATTCCGGCGGCACGAGCCACCTGATTGGCGTTAATGCTGAATAGCTTCAGGTGTTTCTGCTGGATCTGCTGTTGAACTGGAGCGGGCAAGTGTTCCCAAACCTCCACCGATGGGTAAGGACTATTCAGTAAGAGGGTCGCTCCTGGCTGCGCCGCCTTGAGGACATCTAGCTTGTCGAGAAAATCCCACTGATGGCAGGCGACAAAGTTAGCTTGCTCAATCAGGTAGGTAGCTCGTATGGGTTCGGGTCCAAACCTGAGGTGAGAGACAGTGACTGAGCCTGATTTTTTGGAGTCGTAAACAAAGTAGCCTTGGGCGTAGTTATCGGTTTGTTCACCAATAATTTTGATTGTATTTTTGTTGGCTCCCACCGTTCCGTCTGAGCCAAGGCCGTAGAAGATGGCCCGCACGACTTGGTCTGATTCAGTGGAAAAGGCCGGATCGTAGGCAAGGCTGGTGTGGGAAACGTCGTCGTTGATGCCGATGGTGAAATGGTTCTTAGGTGGGTCTGCAGCGAGGTTATCGAAGATGCCTTTGACCATTGCGGGAGTGAATTCCTTGGAAGAGAGGCCGTAGCGTCCGCCGACAATTATGGGGAGAGTTTTGAGCTTTGAGCTTTGGGTTTTGAGTTCCTGGAGTGTGCTTAAGACATCTAGATAGAGAGGTTCGCCTTGGCTGCCGGGTTCTTTGGTGCGATCTAGGACTGCGATCGCGTTTGTGGTAGCTGGCAATGCGACGATGAAGCGTCCGGTATCCCAGGGGCGGTAGAGGCATACCTTGATAACGCCGACTTTGGCGTTTTGCCAATTGAGGGCATCGACGGTTTCGTGGACGGTTTCACAGCCCGACCCCATGAGGACTATGATGCGTTCAGCGTCTGGATCGCCGTGATAGCCGTAGAGGTGGTACTGCCGTCCGGTGAGTTGAGCGAATTGGTCCATCACGTTTTGGGTCAGTTCTGGGCAAGCCTGGTAGTAGGGATTCACCGTTTCTCGGGCCTGGAAAAAGACATCGGGGTTTTGCGCTGTTCCTCGGATGACGGGGTAATCGGGGCTGAGGGCGCGGGACCGATGAGCACAGACTGATTCTTCATGAATCATCTGGCGTAGATCTGATGTGGGTAGCAGCTCAATTTTTTGGACTTCATGCGAGGTGCGGAAGCCGTCGAAAAAGTGGAGGAAGGGGATGCGCGATTGTAAAGTTGTGGCGGTTGCGATCACAGCAAAATCCTGAGCTTCTTGAACGGAGGCAGCACAGAGCATGGCAAAGCCCGTTCCCCGCGCCGCCATCACGTCACTGTGGTCCCCAAAAATAGAGAGAGCCTGGGCCGCAACAGAGCGGGCGGCAATATGAAAGGCGGTTGAGGTCAGTTCACCAGCAATTTTGTATAGGTTGGGAATCATCAACAGCAGTCCCTGGGACACGGTAAAGGTTGTTGTTAAGGCTCCGGTTTGCAAGGCTCCGTGGACAGCACCGGCAACACCGCCTTCGCTCTGCATTTCAACCACGGCAGGAACGGTGCCCCAGAGGTTGGGTTGCTTGGTTGCGGTCCAGGCGTCGGCCCATTCTGCCATCGGTGAAGCGGGGGTGATCGGATAGATAGCGATCACTTCGTTGAGGGCGTAGGCAATCCGGGCGACGGCTTCGTTACCATCAAGGGTGGCGAAGGTTTTGCTAGTCATATGGGGAGACTCCCAGCCTAGTCAACGTAATGGATAGAGGCACTTGATGGGCTTCTACCTAAAACCTAGGTCAAGAGTTTGAGGATGCTGTGAAGGGGAAACTGAAGACGTGCGGAACTCAAACATGGGATTCAACCGTTAGAACCTCTATGCCAAGCCACTATGTTGAAAGCATCCTTTATTCCTAATACTTATCTCAAATTTTTCTAGCCGCTAAACCACTTCAATAACTTTGACAAGTCCTATCGCCTGACTTTCAGCAAGGCAGAGTGAACCTCTTAATATCTTCATATTGAATCAAGAATCCACTTCAGACTGTTCTCCCATTTTTAATTCTATAAACTTAGCGGATTGGTTACCAAGAGATAAGGCTGAAGAAGTGATTCTCCACACAGGCGGATTCTCGATAGCTCTAGCAATAAGCTTAGGATTCTTCTTTGAGAATTCTTTAACTATTTCATTCACTCTCTTTCTTATACTACTTCGCTTTTCCATGCTTAGAAAATCCCAAAATCCAAACGAACCAGCAGCCAAAGCTTCAACAGAGAACTCTAGATTACCTTGAACTTGGTATTGCAGAATCTGTCCTATCACTCTTTCGATTATCTCAATCGACTGTAAATTATTAAAGTCATACTTAACATAATCATAGGAAATTCTTTTCAGACTTATCCCCTCTTTAATCACCTTAAGAAAACCATCATCTTGAAATGATCCCAGAACAAAGTCAATATTGTTACCATTATCGTTAGATGCAAATGAGCATAATGACAGCTTGCTTAAATCATCTTCATTATGTTCTTTAAGATAGTCTGAGAAGTTTGCTCTTGATTGCTCTGCAACAATCAACCATGTATTAATACAGACTGAGCTATCGGAAACTATATCACTTATATCTTCAGGCTGAACATTTAGATACTTTCGGATTTGCTGTTGCTTCCTCTCTGAAGGTCTATTTTCCTCTGTCCACTCGACTTGAAGAGTTTGATGGCTAGTATAAGAGTGAGAAATCGCTTCGGGATTGACACTATTATTGGACAAGCTTGAATAGAATTTAGGTTCGACTTCTATAAACTTATATCCCAATCTTACAATTTCAGAGGAGTACTCCTTGAGGAACTTGTTCTTGACTCCATAGAATAAGCCTATGAAAATATTTATTAATTTCAGACTAAAAGACGGAGACTCCATCAGCATCCTCGGCAGTGATTCGACAGCTAAACGATTGTTGTATATTTGTGAAAAACCTTACTACAGAATTCCCACAAGATCCCAACTCAAGAGAAAGTGAGACAACATCTCTATATATCTGAAAATTCATCTTTGATCCAGTTTTTAAATCTATTGAGTGAACAATAAGTCCATCATCAACCTCTCTAGGGACTCCCCATAAAAAAAATGGATCTTTCCCTGAAAAAACAACTTTACAGAAGTCGATCAAATTTTCTATAGGCTTTGATTCAAAGTTGAAATAAAGTGGTTCGCCGACCGCATCAGTTATCTTATCCTCTTTTCCAATAATTTTGATTATGTGTCTTTTCTCTATATCTCTTATCTTTGTTGAATATCTTGATCGAATTTCATTCACTAGTTCTTTATGCAGGAGAACGGAAGTGCCCTTTACAACAAACTTGCCATCATACTGAATTGTCTCTATAGCAAAGTTTGATTGACTCACTCTCTGAATACTATTTTCTTCGCCCCTATACTTGATGCTAATTTTCGATGGTACAACCTTCTCTTGAAGTGAATCTGTTTGAAATAGTTCATGTAATGCATCTGATACTTCTCCTCCTCCCCTAGCACTAAGAGTTAGATATTGTTTAAGCTCTTTTACTGTTGATTCACATTCTTCCTCAACTGGCCTCGTATTTACTTGTCTTGGTGGGTCTTCTACTTCTGCTCGATACTCTGCTTGAGATATATTTTCTTGCGTCTCAAATTTCCTGTAATCATAAGTCAGATCAAAACCTCTTAGCTGACCTTTTTGTGTAAATTCTTTAAGAAGACTTGGCCAAATCCATATCCTATCCAATTCTGTAGACTGGTTGATTATTTTTTTGATTACAATATCTAAAACATCCGCTTTAGAAACTGAGTCAAGAAACCAAAATCTACAGTCGTTCTGTACAGGAGAAATATCTAAATATGCCTCAATATCATTATCATTGTATTTCCATCTTAATACGTACAAACTTCTGTCTCCTGTCGTCTGAATGACTGGATGATGTTCTTGCTTTTTTGACTTGAATGAAAATAATGTCTCGATTTTATCTTCATTCAAGTCAGTAATAGATGAATTTTCTCCGGGCGTAAACTCAATGACATATGTTTTGACTAAATACCTGTTTCTACTTAGCTGGCTATTGTCTCTTAAATCAGAGTATGATAAATTCATCTGACTGTGTAATAAAGCAGCTACTGCACTCTTGTCTTGAACTGATTGATTGTCAAATACCATACTATTGATCTCGATTCTCTCAGGTCATTGAGTCTAAGATATTTTTTTGTTTAATTAATTTATACCATTTATTCTTGCAGTTTTATGTGACTCATAGAGTGCCCACACTAAGGTATTATTCACTCTCTCTGATTTCAAGATTGTGAAACATATGAGCTGATCTCCATAGAACTCACTAAGCAAGATATTTAGAGTGTTAGAAATATGCTGCTCGATGGTGGGTTCATCCTTTGCTAAGTGTAGATGCCTAAGTCACTTTCAACGCGGCATTAGCAAGCAACCGCTTTATCAGCCTCCTTCGACAAAAAAGTAGAAAATACGGTATTTGATTCCCTGAAGCTCTTTGATATTTGGTCTTTACTACCTAAATTTCACAGCTCATCGATACCTTTGTAGCGATCCACGATGGCTCTAGCTTCCAGCAGCAATTCTGCCCAGTCATTTGGAGGATGGCCACTATCCAGCATCTCTGCGAACACTCGATAGGCATCGGTCTTGCTGTCATAAGCCCGTTTGGTCGCTGTATAGTTCACCCAGCTATAGATAATCACCTTGCTTTGTAGGTGATATCGAAAGAACAGCCGGTACTGTTGGAACAACTTAGCCCGCAACCAGAGCCTATAGCCATCACCAAGCGTTCCCCCTTGAAGGTACTCCGGCCAGGTTGGATTTTGGGGAATGACAGACATCAAAAGCTAGCTTTGCGATCTCAGCCATACACTTCGCAGAAACAATCAAACCTCTAATGGACTCTGAAAATCTGTGACTTCTCTCCTTCCGAAAAGTTCTATTAAACTGCCAGCATCCCCAAACTTTTCTGTGGGTCAAGATCTAGTTTTTTCCATGACTTCCAACTATTTACCTATTTAGCCGTTTGGACAACCTCTAAGAGAGAGACATCAATAGAATAAGCCTTCTCTGCTTCTAACCAGCTCAAAACATCAGCCAAATGCCAAAGCGCAGGCGTTCCTTCATAGACTGGTAACGGAGAACCTGGACCGTGCTCAACAATCAACTTCCTCATATTTTGTCGGGTGTGCCCCAGCAGGTGAGCCACCTCTGTTAGCCCAACAAGATCAGTACTCGTCCCAATCAAAGCCACATTCGGAATCGACCGCTTCACATCTGCGATCGCACTTGAAACCGCCTCCCAAGCAGAAGAGGCTTCACGAAAAAAGTTGAGCGAGACCTGTCCAAGCTTCCCAACGCCGACAACCGCATCATCACATCCACTTTCATAGAGCGCTTCAAGATGGTCTTCAGGATTAGCCTGAATGTCGCTAAGTTTGAACTTCAGCGTGAAATCAAACTCTCGCATTACTAATCCTTTTGAGCTGGGCTATTGAGTTTTGTGCAGCTATCAATGGTTTTATCAATTGTCTTCGGTGGTACTTGCTTTTCTTTAAAAATGACTCAAAGGACTTCATCAGCAAGCACCAAAATATCGCTAATGATGCGATCGCTAAGCCACATCCCCTGATGACGCAGGCTATCAATGATCGGAGCAACAGCGGTTAAATATCCTTCCCGCTTAGCTTTGATCAACACACCAAGCGTTCCAGTACATTGAAGTCCGTAAAGCTTAGCAATGCGTCGTCCCAATTGATCGTCCAGAATACTCAAACTTCCGAGATGCTGAATGCCAAGAGCAATCACTTCGGCCTCTCCCTGCCCTAAATCAGTCACATTGGGAATCAGGGCCGGATTATCAACCTCAAGCATTTGAATATACTCAAGCGATTCAGGCACAGGAACATCAATTCCCTTATGTTCACCAGCCTGCAACTCCTGCTGGACAGCCTTCGGAATCGAGACCTCCTGATATAGATGTTTCAGTAGGTCAAGGTGACCAACCTGATGCAGATAGAGTAGTGGTGAAGTGTTGACAATAATCTTAGCGTTAGGCGTTGAGGACATCGTTCTCTAGCTCTTCACTAGAAAGATCAAAGGGTGAGACGCGATATCGCCCTAATTTGCCTAAAAATTCAACCCTTGACATCCCTGCTAACTGAGCCGCCCGCCCGGACGAAAGTTTTCCCAGCTCAAAGAGTTTCACCGCAGCGAGTATAGATAACTCCTGAGAGATACTTACATCTGATTCTTTTAGACTCACCAGAACTTCATCAGGAACATCAATTTTCACAACACCCATAAAACACCTTTACCTGCAGAGACAGTGGAATCTTTGTGTTTCTAGTAATACATTCATCCATCCTAATCAATATCGTGCTTCCTTCGCGTGAACCACATACCCAGTAATATCTTCTACAGCGGTGGCGCAGTCCCCAGAAGTCCAATTAAACCGATGATCATCCCCAAACGCCCCAAAGTAATCAGGCTGGTGTAGGTCGATGAGGTCTGTTTTCGCTGATAGCGTCGCAATGCCAGAGAGAAGCTAGCCAGCATGGTCGAGGAACAAATCCCAAACAGGAGGGGATGCGCCATTGAGAGGGATGCGATGGTCTCCGACCGGCCTATGGCCATCGCAACCGGCACAGACACCCACAGCAGCATCAATAATCCCCAGGCAATCGTGAACGCAGCACCCGCGCCCCAAAGATTGGCAATTGTGTATACATTTCGGTTGCGATCGCCTACCGCATCATGAATATCCCAGACAATTTCCTTCGCCAGGATGTAGCAGAACAAGAACGCACTCGGGTACAGCATCGCCAGAGGCCGACCAGCTACCAGGCTGGCAAACAAGATCAGCACTGCCACAATTGTCGCCACAACACCATTACCTAGGATGCCGCTGACGTTCAAAATCGCGGAATAATTCCAGAGCAGGAGAGTGCTAACAGCGACCAACATCCAGGACAGTAGCCCTAAAGGAATAGCCGCTAACAGGGCCACACCAAACAGGACAACCGCAGCCCACCAAGCGTGCTGTGGCATCAGAATCCTAGACGGGAGCGGTCGCTCGGGATGGTTGATGCGATCTTTCTCAATGTCATCGTAATCATTGATCGCGAAAGCACCCGCCGTTGTACAAACGAGAACAATCGCCGTCAGTCGATAAAGTAACCCTGGTGCATCTGGATTAAGAGCATAGATTGTGAGACAGCTTGCAACAGCCGCCAGCACAGAGAGCGTTGGACGACAGAGTTGAGCAAAGGCTCGGACGGTACCAAAATGGTCAATTCGTCGAGGAGTGAGACTAACCATCGTTCTACTCCAGTAAAAGATCGATCAATAATCCCAACCACAAAGCTGTTCAGGAGAACTCATTTTGACCTCAGGATATTGATAAAAACCGTCAAGGTTCAATACGGCAGCATCAAACTGAATCCAAGCAACAGGTCCAGTTTCTTCCTTGATGCTGCGGATGACATAGCCACTATTGAGGGTCAAGTAGTTGTCCAACTTCCACTGAAACATAGGTGGAGTATTAGACCAAGTATGACCGGGCCAGGAAATGACCAATGCCTGACCGATCATCTGAGTTCGCTGTGCTCGGCCACGCAGACAAACAAGATCCCCAGAATGAGGAAAGCCGTAGTAGCCATCTAGGCGATCTCCCCGTTTAGCAAAGCTAAAGCAAGCCCCTGCCCCATCCCGCCAGTCTTTGGGGACGGGTTGGCTGCAGAACTGATAGTCTCCATCAGCAAGCGTCTCGATACCTTTTGGCTTGGTCGCTTGAGAGACTGCCGACATTGGGAGTCCAGTTCCTGCGATTAGGGTTGCAATTGCAGCCATCAAGAATATCCGCAGGGTTTTTGTTGCGAACATCCTGCCACCTCCAACCTGTTTATCACAGGGGAAACGTTCTCTTTTTACTGAGTAATTCAGACAACAGTGGGCGCTCGGAGCATCCACCACATCAGAATGACAAGGGCCAAAACAATGATTTTGACCAAAATGTATGTAAAGACATCTGGGGGCCAGAAACCATACATGATTACCCCTCCTTGAAATACATCGGATAATATCCGCAGCAGCAATGCCGCTTTGGCTTCACCTTTAACGTAGATCAATAGTTTGAAGAACTTATGACGAAACTTTAGTTCCAGGCATTTAGACCACTGCCAGACTGCAAATGTCTCTCAAATTCCCCTCACAAGTTCCTCAGGTTTAAGCACTACAAATTTAGCCATAGTGAAATCCATCCTCACCATGTGGCTCACCAACTATCCCCGCTTCCTCCAGTTTCTGCAAAATGATTTAGAACTATCGCCCTCTGCGATCGCAACTGCAACCAAGCTCAGTCAACGCGATCACGGCCCCCTATCCATCGCGTTGTGGCACTACGGTTTAGTGACGTTGGAACAGCTAAACCTGATCTTTGATTGGTTGGAACGAGACCGTTAAAGAAAAAGCTCACCAGGCAACCATCCCCCGCAAGTCAACACAGGAGAGTAGACACCATGGCTAAATCTTTGACCTACGATGATGCAGCACGCTCAGCTCTGGAACGCGGGATTGATGTCCTGGCCGAAGCGGTCGGAGTGACCTTAGGGCCAAAAGGGCGAAATGTCGTTCTCGGTCAAAAATTCGGTGCGCCCAAAATTGTCAACGATGGTTTCACCATTGCCAAAGACATTGAGCTTGAAGATCACATTGAAAATACGGGGGTCTCACTGCTCAGACAGGTGGCTTCTCAAACCAATGATGTTGTCGGAGATGGCACTACCACCGCCGTCGTTCTGGGCCAAGCCATCATTCACGAAGGCTTGCGTAATGTAGCGGCTGGAGCTAATCCGATGGCGATTCGGCGGGGGATTGAGCAGGCCACGCGAACTATGCTGGACCTCATTCTTGAACACGCACAGCCGGTCAAAGACTCAGAAACGATGGCTCAGGTCGGTACAATTTCAGCCGGTAACGATGCCGCAATTGGTCGCATGATTGCCAAAGCAATGGCGGAGGTCGGCGAGGCAGGCACCCTTTCCCTTGAAGATGGCAAGTCCATCCAAACTGAGGTTGAAATGACAGAGGGAATGCGATTCGATCGGGGATACATTTCGCCCTACTTCGTCACCGATGCCGAACGGATGGAGACGCTCTATGAAGATGCTTACATCCTATTGACGGAACAGAAAATCAGCCGGGTTCAGGATTTAGTCCCCATTTTGGAGCAGGTGTCTAAAAGTGGTAAGCCCCTACTGATCATTGCCGAAAATATTGAACAAGAAGCGTTAGCAGCCCTAGTGGTGAATCGGCTCCAGGGCATTCTGAAAGTGGCTGCGGTCAAAGCATCGGGGTTTGGAGATCGCCGCAAAGCCATCCTTGAAGATATTGCTGCCCTTACTGGGGGACAAGTCATCTCCGCAGAGACAGGTCTCCAGCTCGAACAGGCTGAGCTAGAGCATCTCGGCCAAGTCCGTCGCCTCACCCTTACGAAGGACCACACAACTCTTGTGGCAGAAGGCAATGAACAGGCCGTGCAAACCCGCTGTGAGCAAATCCGCTATCAAATTGAAGAGACTGATTCTGCTTACGACCAAGAGAAACTAGAAGAACGGCTAGCCAAACTAACCGGCGGCGTCGCCGTCATTAAAGTCGGGGCTGCAACTGAGACCGAAATGAAGGAGCGCAAGCTCAAGCTAGAGGACGCCATCAATGCCACGAAAGCTGCTGTTGATGAGGGGATTGTGCCGGGTGGGGGAACCACCTATGTCCATCTCATTCCTGATCTAGAAGCTTGGTCTGCAGAGCACTTAACCGGAGATGAACTGGTTGGAGCCATGATTGTGGGACGGGCGTTAGAAGCCCCTCTGCGCCGAATTGCCATCAATGCAGGTCACAATGGAGCACTCGTCATTGAACATCTCAAAAATCAGCCCTTCAACACCGGCTACAATGCCGAAACCGGAGAGATTGTTGATTTGTTTGAAGCTGGTATCGTTGACCCTGCGAAGGTCACTCGTTCCGCCCTCAGGAATGCAGCATCGATTGCCGAGATGGTCTTAACCACCGAATGCATTATTGCTGAGCAATCTCAAAAATCATCTGCATTAGCAGTGGCAGGCAGTTCCTAGCCCCTAATGATTCAGCAATATGGGGTCTGAGGATCTGGCAAAGCTTCACATTCTCCTCAACTTTTGGCCCTAGAGTAAATGTAGACAATCCTCACGCTTTATAGAGAGCATGATTATGAAAAGCACCCTTCCCACGCATTCGGTTTTGGTGATTGGTTATGGCAATGAACTCCTAGGAGATGACGCCATTGGTCCCAGAATTGTGAATGCGATTGAAGACTGGCAGGTGCCGACGGTCCAAACCAAGATTTTGCATCAGTTGACGCCAGAACTTGCTGAAGAACTCGCCAACTCTGAATGGGTCATATTTGTTGATGCCTGTCAGTTTAACGGTCCCCATAATGTTCAAGTTAGACCCCTCGAAGCCCTAGGGTGTGAAACACCGGGAAGCTCTGTCCCAGCTTTAGGGCATACCTGTGACCCGCAGTCGCTATTGGCCCTCGCTCAGTCTACCTATGGTCATCGGCCCCACGCCTGGTCGGTAGCAGTACCCGCTGAAGACTTTTCGATGGGTGAACACCTGTCGGCAACGGCTGAGGAAGGCATAGCAGAGGCTTTAGAGATCATCCAGACCCTAATTCCAACGCAGAAGATGGCGGGCTTATCCACACCCGAGGAACCCATATGCATGAAGTAAGCATCATGCAGAATGCGCTCGATCTCGCACTGGCCCAAGCGGCTCAGCAGGGTGCACAGCGGATTCACTGGATTAAGTTGCGGGTCGGAGAACTGTCTGGTGTGATTCCAGATGCTCTTACCTTAGCTTTTGAGATCGTGACTGCTGGCACTATTGCTGCCGAGGCTCAATTGGAATTGGAAACGGTTCCGGTGCTCTGCTACTGCTCAACTTGCCAGCAAGATTTTCATCCTGACGATTGGATTTATAGCTGTCCGATTTGTAATCAGCTCACGACTGAGTTACGGCAGGGGCGAGAGCTGGAACTAACATCGCTGGAGGTGTCTTGATGTGTCAAGATTGCGGCTGTAGTGAGGTTGGGCCGATCCAGATTGGTTATGAGCATCACGTTCATATTCCTGAGCAGCCGAGTCAGCTCCAGACGGAAAGCAAACCAGATCTGATGGAGCCTTTGCCGCGTCGTCTTGAGATTCAAACGAATCTTCTGAGTCAGAACGATCGCATCGCAGCCCAAAACCGGTCCTTCTTCGATGCTCAGTGCTGGCAGGTCATCAATATCCTCTCAGCGCCTGGATCGGGCAAGACGGCTTTGATTGAGCGCTTGGTAAAAGATTGTCGCGATCGCTGGCAAATTGGGGTCATCGTCGGGGATTTAGCCACCGACAACGATGCCCAACGTCTTGAAAAAGCTGGGACCACAGCAGTTCACATTACGACCGGGAATGCCTGTCATCTAGAAGCTGGGATGATCGCAAAGGCGGTAGAACGTTTACCAAAGGCACAATGGGATCTATTAATCATTGAGAATGTGGGCAATCTGGTTTGTCCTGCGGCCTTTGATCTAGGAGAACATCTGCGCGTGGTGCTTTTATCCGTGACGGAAGGGGAAGACAAGCCGCTGAAGTATCCGACGATGTTTAAATCGGCTCAGGTGGTCATTGTTAACAAAGCCGATATTGCTGATGCGGTGGGATGGGATCGGGAGAGTGCGATCGCAAATATCCAAAAAATAGCCCCTCAAGCCACAATCTTTGAAGTCTCTGCCAGAACTGGAGAAGGCATGGAACATTGGTACGCCTATCTGGATAATGGCATTCAGCAAGCTCAGATCTCACAACTTTCGCAGACTAGCAATCTAAGGTTGGAGTATGGGAAAAACATCTTGAAGCGTTGAATTTCATGAATTCTATGAGCGCTGCATTGGCCCCCCCGGCCCCACAATTCAGGGGGAATAGATCAAGTGTGATCCCGCTAAACTCAACAACTTTCGCGGGATATGGATCATGACTTTGCGGCGACTTTGTTTGACCCTTCAGGGAGCAGTTCAAGGTGTCGGGTTCCGTCCATTTGTCTATCGATTGGCAATCAACCTGGACCTGAAGGGTTGGGTGAATAATTCAGCTCAGGGAGTTGAAATTGAAGTGGAAGGCCCAACTCACTTACTTAACTCATTTCTAGGGCAACTGAAAAATGATCTACCGCCTCGTGCTGTGATCGAGATGATTGAGTGTACTGACGATGCCCCCATTGGCTATACATCCTTTGAGATTCGCCCGAGTACTGAAGGATCTTCAACTGCGCTGTTGCTGCCTGATATTGCCACCTGTGCTGACTGCCTGCGAGAGATATTTGACCCTTGCGATCGCAGGTATCGCTACCCCTTCACCAACTGCACCAACTGCGGACCTCGATACAGCATCATCCAATCTCTCCCCTACGACCGTCACAACGCAACGATGAGGCACTTTAAGATGTGCCCAGACTGTCAATCAGAGTACACAGATCCACTATCGCGTCGGTTCCACGCTCAGCCAAATGCCTGTCCCATATGTGGTCCCCAAGTTGAATTATGGAACGAAGAAGGACAGTTAGAAGAAGGTTGGCAAGACGAGCCTATACAGCACGCGGCTGAAGCAATCCGGCAGGGAAAGATATTGGCCGTCAAAGGTTTAGGGGGCTTTCACTTAATGGTTGATGCCCGAAATCAAGCGGCAGTTGAACGCCTGAGAGAACGGAAACACCGACCGGATAAACCCTTTGCCTTGATGTATCCGTCCTTGAAACGAGTGAGGCACGATTGTGAAATTTTAGAAGTGGAGGCGGAATTGTTGCGATCTCACACGGCCCCCATCGTTCTCCTGAAACGAAAGCAAAAAAACTCAGTGAGGGTCGATCCCGAGAACAACATTGCCGAAGCCGTCGCACCCGGATACCCCCACCTCGGCATCATGCTGCCTTACACACCACTGCACCATCTGCTCATGGCAGACCTGGATTTTCCAGTAGTAGCCACCAGCGGCAACCCCAGCGGCGTACCTATTTGCTTCAACGAAAGGCAAACACCGCAAGACCTCAAAGGACTCGCAGATCTATACCTCATCCATAACCGCCCCATCCTAAGCCCTAGTGACGACTCCATTATTCAAGTCATCAACAACCAACCCCAAATCCTCCGCCGCGCCCGAGGATACGCACCCCTCCCCATCTCCCCGTCCCCCATTCAAAATTCAAAACTCTCATCTCCCCCTACAATTCTTGCCGTTGGCGCTCATCTTAAAAACACCATCGCCTTATCCCTTGGCGATCGCATCTTCCTCAGTCCTCATCTCGGCGATCTAGGAACCGTTCAATCCCTGAAGCGTTTTCAGAAAACCATCCGTGACTTTCTCCAGATTTACGACTGTCAGCCCGATATCATTGCCTGTGATGCTCATCCAGACTACGCCTCTACGCAAGCCGCTCATACATTCGCTCAGGAGTGGCAAGTTCCAGTAATTCCGGTTCAGCATCACTATGCTCATGTCCTGGCCTGTATAGCTGAGCACCCTTTAGAAAGGGCAGCACTTGGCATTGCTTGGGATGGCAGCGGCTACGGTTTAGACGGCACCCTTTGGGGAGGAGAGTTTCTGCGAATTACAACCTCTGGATTTGAGCGGGTAGGATACCTGCGCCCCTTTCAACTGCCAGGAGGTGAGAAAGCGATTCAAGAACCCCGACGCGCTGCCCTTGGCTTACTCTATAGCTGCTTCGGTGAAGCGATAGAGCAGAAACAACTTGCTCCAATGCAAGCCTTTTCACCTCAGTCTTTGAAGTTGTTGTATACAATGTTGGACCGCCACATTAATACACCGATGACCTCTAGTGTAGGGCGGTTATTTGATGCGATCGCATCCCTCACAAACAAGGTGCAAATTTCTAGCTATGAAGGACAGGCCGCCGCAGCCTTAGAGTCTGCACTCACCGGTTTTGAGACAGAAGAACACTATCCCGTTCAAATATCGTCTACATTACCCCTAATTGTGGACTGGAGGCCCATGCTCAACGCTATCCTAGAAGATATCGCGGTGGGTCTTGATGCCGGCCTCATCTCATCTAAATTTCACAACACGTTAGTAGAAATCATCGTCAATGTATCCCATCGGGTTGGAGAATCTTACGTTGTCCTCACAGGCGGATGCTTCCAAAATCGGTACTTAAGCGAACGAACCTCGAAACGCTTACGGGAAGAGAATTTTCAACCTTACTGGCATCAGCAAATTCCAACCAATGATGGAGGCATTGCTCTAGGCCAAGTGATGTCTATCAAACGAAGTCATAGAAGTTCAATAAATATTCAAGACGTTCTCTCAGACCCGCAACCACTTCCACCGAGGACCAGTTCATGTGTCTAGCTATTCCAGGAAAGATTGTGAGTACTACCGAAAGTGGTGATCCGCTCCTTCGCACCGGGAAGGTGAACTTTGGTGGAGTATGTAAAGAGGTGAATCTTGCTTACGTGCCTAAAGCTGACCTTGAGGATTATGTCATTGTCCATGTAGGGTTTGCGCTGAGTGTTCTTGATCCTGAGGAAGCCAAGATTACTCTAGATCTTATACAGCAAATGCATAATTAAAAGTCTTTGATCTAGAGGCTAAACAAAACCAAGAACATCGAGAACTATTCCCGCAGGCCAGATCCGGTCATTCTCTATGCAAGTCAAATCCTAAGAAAATCAGAGTTTTACAGGGGACTGTCAACTTAACCCATTTTCTACTTTCTGATTGCAAAGTGACTCTTTTTGACAACGATAGATTAAGCATCACAGGCTTGGGAAAGAACTCGTATTCTCAATAAATGGGACCAACTACAGTTAAGTTGACAGTCCCCTTACAACGCAGTGCCGCTTTCGAGACTGTCGGCACCAGCAGGAACCCGGCTGTGCGATCCAAGCAGCCCTGACGGCTCGCCAATTGGAGCAGTCGCGACTCCAGAGCTACCAAAAGCTTCAGAAAGAAGAAGCCTACCTGAACCGGAAGCAAGATCAAAAGGCGCAGCTCAACACAAAAGCTCGTTGGAAGCAGAGGACTAAATCGATACGCCAGCAGCAAAAAGACAACTCATATAGCGCTACGCACATACGTCAGGACACTCCCTGAAAGCAGCATCGACACAGTCTCGAAAGGTCTCAAATTCACCCCACCGCTGCTTCATCCAGTTTTTAAGCACAAACCACCAGCGCTCTATCTTGTTGAGGTCGGGTGAATAGGGCGGTAGATACCAAATCTCACAACCCGCATCAGCGACCATTTCCTCAATTGCTTGGCCTTTATGAAAACTGGCATTGTCAATGACGATGACATCTCCCGGCTTTAACTGCGGCAACAGACACTCTTGAAGCCACATCTCGAATAAGCTGCGGTTGCACGAACCTTCAAAGGTGATGGGGGCAAATAGAACTTTCTCCTTGACGGCACCGATAAAACTCACGCGCTCGGTCCGCTTGCCTGACTTAAGACAATGAAAGCGCTCCCCTATCGCGCAGTATCCATAGGGATAGTCGTCACGATTATCAATGCCGGCTTCATCTACATAGGTAAGCTGGTCTGGACGCTTTGTACTCAGACGCTCGACAAAGGCTTGGCGCTCTACTTCGTCACGCTCTTGGTAGCCATAGGTCTTTTTTTTCGAGTCACGCCCATCTTACGGAGGGCATCGCTGATATTCTGCTGCGTGACGCCTTCGCCCCATAGGGGTCATGCCGACATACGCCTAATTTTTCTCACAGGATCCCTGTAAGCCTTCTATCGCAATGCATTAACGATTTTAAATCTACTCTACACATCAGAGACCTTAGCTTTCGGACTTACGTACCACTC